>CACXAK010000045.1 GCA_902765655.1 uncultured bacterium
AATCGGCGCAGGCGGCTTAATGATAAAATATTCAAACAATTTTGACTGTATTTGTATGTGCAGTTCGGGAGTAAGTGATGACGATGATATTCAAGAAGCAAAACACAAATCAGATGTCCGAATTGCTGAATTTAATAAAGTTATGGAGACAGTCGGGATAAAAAATCATTGGATATTTGAATTTTATGGTACATATTTTCGTTTTGACAAACAGATGACTGACAGAATTGATGAATATTGCAGTGTTTTAGATTTGAAACAATATGATTATATATTTCTGCCGCATCCCAAAGACGGACATCATGAGCATAAATTTGTTACAAACAAATTATTTCCGAAAATAGCAAATAAAATCGGATATAATTCAAATACAAAGATAGTATTTTATGAAGTCTGGGCGGATATGAAAGATCCGAATGTGTTTTTTGATACCTCAAAAGACGGCTATTTGTACGGAAAGGATTGCGCTAAGCAGTATCAAAGTGCGAATTCAAAACTATTAGGCACTAATGATTACTCTCTTTTGGATTGGAAATATGAGATACTTTCTATGTACGAAAGCCAATGGCAGAATGAGAGTATGTTTATAGTTCAGTCAATGCGTACAAAATGCCTTAATAACGGACAAAATCCAATTTGGCGGTTTAAGGTTGTTCCGTTTGATAAATATGTAAAATAAATAATTCTCAGGTGCATACTGTCGGAATATCATCCGATTTAGCGTTTACGAACTGTGAAAATCGTGTTATAATTTATCCGTTAATGACTATAAATAAAGGAGAGAAAATGAGCAGCTATGAATTAAATTTATCTATGGACGAGTTGAAAAAACGTACGCATAAGGATTATTTGATTACGAAAAAATTTCTTAAAGCTGATGCTCCGGAATATTTAGCACTTGCTCAGGGTGATAAAGATGCCTTAAAACATTTAGTCAGGGCAGCAGCGATACTTGAAAATATTCATATGCAAATTGACTGCAAACATAATATACCGTTTAAGAAATACCTTGAAAGTGAAATAAAAAAAGGTAACGAACAGGCAAAACTTACTAAAATATTGTTTGATGCCCAAAAAGGCGTAAATGCAATAGATTCGATGACTACTCCGATTCGACTTGCAAAAGGTGTTGACGAAAAATTAGGCAAAGGCGTTTATCCTGAGGATTTATCTAAAGATGAATTTCATTCTGTTCTAAAAAGAATGTTAGATGACGGCGAAGATGAAGAAATTAAAAAAATACTCAATGCTCGTTCTATGGTTGTTCGCGATGGTGACAAATTAAAGGGAATTGATTATATAGATTATTTTAGCGAAGATTTTGCAAATATGGCGGAAGAACTTGAACTTGCGGCAAAAACTTCTACTAATAAAGATTTTAATGAGTATTTAATTTTGCAGGCAAAAGCTTTGAGAACCGCAGATCCGATGCTTGATGCTTATGCGGACAAAAAATGGGCAACTTTGCAGGATACTCCGCTTGAATTTACAATTACAAGAGAAAATTACGAAGACGAAATGACAGGTACAATAGTTGAGAATGAAGAACTTTCAAAATTATTGGAAGAACACGGAATTTCTCCTGTCCCGAAAGATTTTTTAGGCGGCAGAGTCGGGATTGTAAATAAAGAAGGAACTGAAGCGCTGATGGCAATAAAGAAATATTTGCCGATACTTGCAAAAAATATGCCTTTTAATGATGAATATGAACAGATAATAAGCTCAGATGATGATGCGCAGCAGACGATGGTTGATGTTGATATGGTTATGGCTTCAGGTGATGTCGGTGCATACAGAGGGGGAATTACTCTTGCTGAAAATCTTCCTAATTCAGATAAATTATCACTAACTATTGGCGGGGGAAGAAGAAATGTTTATCACAGGCAAATTCGTTTCGTAAGTGATATGAAAAAATTTCAGGAGCGTCTGGATGCTATTTTAGATAAAGAGCAGCAAAAATATTATAACAATGAAGCAGATCACTGGTTTACGATTGGTCATGAGAATGCGCATTCTCTCGGACCCAAAGAGGGCAGTGAAAAATTAGGGAAATATCGCAACATAATTGAAGAAAACAAAGCCGATATGGGAGCATTGGCGTTTGTTGATTTGTTGACTGAACTTGGTATGTATACAAAAGAACAAAGAGATCAGATTCTTTTGACAAGTGTTGTTGATATGTTCCCAAAATCAAAACCGACGATGTCACAGGCGCACAGAGTCAGAACTGTAATGCAGAATAAATATTTCTTTGATAGAGGGGTGTATGAAATAACTCCGGACGGTAAAATTCGTGTTGATATTGAAAAGGTTGTTCCGACAGCAAAAGAAATGCTTTCTGAAATCGTAAGAATTCAAATTGACGGGGATTTTGACAAAGCAGAAAAATATGTAGAAGATAATTTTGTCTGGACACCGGAAATGAATCTTATTGCAGAGAAGCTGCAAAAGGTTAATAAAACACTTAACGGAACGCTTGAAACAGAGCTTGCAGATAAATTATTGGCTGAATAATTTTATTTTGCATATAAAAAGGGAAGTGATAATTTTCACTTCCCTTTTTTAATGTTTAAATATCTTTTAATTATCTTCTGCTTGAGATTTTGGCAAGGAGTCTTAAAATTTCCAAATACAGCCATACAATTGTGACCATAAGAGAAAAAGCTCCGTACCATTCCATATAACTTGGTGCCATACCTTTAAACCGATTTATAAATTCAAAATCGACAAGTAAATTGAATGCGGCAATAATGCATACAACAGCGCTAAAGCCAATGCCGATGAGGGAATTAGAGAATAAGTGAGGAATTGTGATATGGAATAATGATAGAAATAATTGCAAAATATATATTCCTGCAACAGCCATAGTTGCAATTAAAACAGTTTTTAAGAAAGTATCGGTGACTTTTATTATTTTTGTAGCGTAAACTATATACATTGCAAATATTGTCATCATTGTTCCAATGACGGCTTGAGAAACAATTCCGGGGTATATTGCGTTGAGAGCAGCGCTGTATCCGCCGAGCATTAAACCTTCGAGCAATGCATAAATTGGAGCGGTTAAGCACAAATATTTATTTTTAGGCCCCCAGCAAATAAATAGTGCTATTATAAATCCGCCGATAAACCCTATATTCCCAAGGAGGAATGCTTTATCTGCGAATCCCGAGTTGACTAAATACCATGTATATGCTGCGCTCAAAGTTAAAAGACCGCCCAGAACAAGAGTTTTCAATAAAGTGCCTGTTTCGGTCATGGACTTTTCGACGCTCAGAGAATCTCCTCTGTTGTCTAAACTGTTAAAAACTTCTTCCCGTAAAGTCGGATTAGCCATAAATTTAACCTCCGTATAATTATAATAATTTCACGCAACATTATACCATATAAGCAAAATTAACTCAATTAGACAGTAAAAAATAAAAAAGTACTTTACAAGATTTTTTTTTTACGTTATAATTTTGACAGGCCGAAATAAATTCGGTTGATAGTAATCCTCAGTAGCTCAATGGCGGAGCATTCGACTGTTAATCGAAGGGTTGCTGGTTCGAGTCCAGCCTGGGGAGTTTTTTTATTACAATAAAAGTTGCAATAATTGTTGCAACTTTTTTTGTAGATTATCAGAGAGATTAAGAAAAGTACCCCCGGAAGTTTGAGAGAATTCTCATGTAAATTATCAGAGAGATTGAGAAAAGTACCCCCGGAAGTTTGAGAGAATTCTCAAACTCTTTAAGTTTTCGGGTGTAGATTATCAGTGTAGATTATCAGAGAGATTGAGAAAAGTACCCCCGGAAGTTTGAGAGAATTCTCAAACTTTTTAACTTTTGGAGGAAGAATTTCAAAATTGTCTGATACAAATTCTCAAATCGACTGATAATTCATTCTCAAAGTTACTGACACTTTTTTGATAAGTTATATGTTGGTTTTGTAGTATCAAAAATTTTGTCATTAAGTACTTTATTTTTGATATATCTAGGCACAAGTTTGTTGTAAAATTTGAATATGGAAAAATCATATTACAAATCACCAATTGGAGTTTTAGAAATTATTTGCGAAAATGATGCTTTAATTTCATTGAAACTTGTTAAAAATGCTGATAAATCAGATAATGAAACCATATTAATAAAAGAGATTAGAAGACAATTATCCGAATATTTCTCCGGTGAAAGAAAAGTATTCAATATAAAAATTAATCCGCAAGGTACTAAGTTTCAAAAACTTGTTTGGAAGGAACTTCAAAAAATTCAATATGGTAAAACAAAAAGTTATTCGGAAATTGCTGCAGCAATAGGCAATAAAAATGCCCAAAGAGCCATTGGTTCTGCTTGCAATAAAAATCACATTTTAATTATTGTTCCCTGTCATAGAGTAATATCAAAAAACGGAAATCTTGGCGGTTTTGAATATGGGATTAATATAAAAGAAAAACTTTTAAATCTTGAAAATATAACAAAAGATGAATGTAAAAGTTTCGCTCCGTCAATAGATAATAATTCAAGAATTCTCATTCTAGGGTCAATGCCGGGGGTAAAATCATTAGAAGAACAACAATATTATGCACACCCGCAAAATCGTTTTTGGCAGGTTATAGGCAGTATTTGTAATGAGACAAAATTGCATGAATTTGACTATGATGTAAAATTAAAAACTTTACTTAAAAATAATATTGCACTTTGGGATACAATAAAAACATGTAAACGTGAAGGGAGCTTAGATTCAGATATTCAAAACGAAACTCCGAATGATATTAAAAGTTTGTTGAAAAAATACCCTAATATTAAAACAATTTGCTTGAATGGAAACAAATCATATTCTGCTTTTAAAAAATATTTTCCGAATTTGTTGGAAAAATATAATTGTTTTAAAATGCCATCAACAAGCCCTGCAAATGCTAGATATAGCTTAGATAAACTTATAGAGGAATGGAGTATATATGTCAAAGAAGCCATAAACGTATAAATATTTTATACTTTATAGATTACTTTGTATATATTCTGAAATCTTATTGCCGATTTCACAGCTATAATCTTTTAGGATATCCTCTAAAGCAGGAATTATTAATTTTCTTTGATGTTCCAATTCTGATTTAACAATCTTAGGCGAAATATCTATATCTTGAGCAAAAAGTTCCCAGTCTTTTTCTGTTACATCTTTATAGAATTTAGCTTTACCTATCTTCATTGCAATCCTTTGGTCGCAGTCATATACCGATGTACATAACAAATCGTATGCCGGAGTTAAATCTATATCATTTGGAGCATAGAATGACAGAGAAAAGTTTTTTGAATGTGCATCTGTATTTCCAATAAGATAATTAAATACAACTCGTTTAACAAATTCAAGTTTAATTCTTGCAGGTGTTGTTGTTTGATTTAAAACCCACAAACAGTCTTTAAATGTAACATCGTACTTATCTCTTGATTGCACTCCAAAGCTTTGAGCAAAGTCTTCCTGTAAAATTCTTTTCATACGTAAACATTGCATTTGAATATGATTTGTGCATGAGTCACAATCACTTGTATAATCGTCAATATCACTAACATTGCCATCACAATATTGATTTATTATCCTATCAAATCTTTCAACCAAAAGAAATTCTAAACCGTCTACATTCTTTATCTCTACATTAGGAACATCTATCCCCATTTTACTTGCTAATTTCATGCAAATATACTCGTTTTGTATAGATTGAGCATATTTAGGTAGCGCTGTTTTTATTATATGAGTTGTCGGAATATTATCTTCAGGCATAGCAATTTCGCCATCAATAACACATACTGCAGTTTTTTCCTGAGCACCGGCAAGAGAAATTCTATTACCCATATAAGGTTTATAAGGTAATTCTTCAATAAGTTTTTTTAACTCATTGTCAGATAAAATTCTACCCTTTATTTTTATAAAATTTTCTTCAAGTTCAGGTTCGCTCTTTTGATAAAAAGAAATAGCACCGGCACAATCACGACCGATTGCTTCTAGTAGCTTGAAATCATTATTTATGTTAATTTTATATTTTTTTGCAAGCAATTCTCTCATATTAGGATTCTCAGGAAGTAATCCGCCAAAATATGCCCTACAAATTTTTTCTTTATAAGGTTCTTTTGATAACGGTAAAGATAAGGAAATTGGAAATTCGGCATCATCATTATATAAAAATTCCATTTTACCATTTATCAGTGATAAAGTGCCAACTTCTATGCCATTTAATCTTACTGAAAGTTCGCTTCCCATAGATTACTCCTGCACCATAAGTCTTATACCAAGATTCGACAGAACTTTAAGTGTTTTTTCAACTTCACAAGTCGGCTTTCCGTTTTCTAAATCGGATAAAAAGCGGGGGCCAACATTTGATAGTTGTGCAAGCTGAACCTGCGTAAGCTTTTGTTTCTTACGAGTTTCTTTAACTAATTTGCCAATGTCTTTAATTGATGATATTTGCATGAAATTATTCCCGTACTGTAATATTACATCATTTTTTTGTGTTTGTCAATAGAAATATTCCCGTAAGGGAATAAAAATATAAATAAATTTAAGTTTTGCGGCGATTGTTACCGTACGGGAATAATATATAATAAATTAGTAGTTTTATACAACAGCAAAAAAATATATTCGTTTAATATGGAGTACAACTCCAGATTAAACGAATTTTGAATTAAAATTTTGTCATCGGTTCGTTTTTAGCTCATGTTAAAAAATGTGTCTGAAAAGTGCGGTATTATTGCTTGATAGACTTGACTTGTTGCAAAAACGAGTTAAGATGAATAGTGACATAGCAAGCGTTTTAAGACTCCACAGGTTCGAGTCCAACCCAGGCAGTTTTAAGAGTTTGCGTATATAGATACTCATGATTATGGTTTTGGGGTTGTAAATTATTGTAGATTATCTATAAATAGACAGTTAAAATTGAACAAGTCGGACAATGAAATTGAAAAGTTTAATTTTGTGTTTAATTAAGTCGGAAGTTGTTCAATTCTATCTGTCAGACAGTTCAAATTGAAAAGATAATTTGTTCAATTCTCTCTGATAATTTTTTGTTTTTACTTTATAATAAAAAATAAAGATAAACAAAGGAGAGTATTATGAGAGATGATATTAAAGAATATAATGCGGTAGAGACTGTTGCAAGAAAGTTTTGTGAAGCAGTTAAAGCAGGAAAAAGCGAAATAATAAAGCCTTCACGCTTCAGGGTCGCGCCGCCGTGCGGATATAAAAGATGCGGCGGCTGTTCTTTCATGAACGTATCTGCCGAACATGAGCTCGATATAAAACGAAGGATCGTGGAAGGCGCCTTCCTGCGCGCCGGCGTCGACGTTTCAGTCGCCTCAACCTTTATGGCGGGCGACGGCTTAAGATACAGAAACAAAGCGCAATTCCCGGACGGTCGCGACAAGAGCGGCAGGTTGAGCTTCGGATATTACGTGGAACGGAGCCACGATATAGTGTTCTGCGACGATTGCATGATCAGCGATCCCGCGTTTCCGAAGATCGCCGGAACCGTAACGGAAACAGCCGAACGGTTCGGTATCCGGCCGTATGACGAAAAGACCGGAAAAGGGCTTCTCCGCCATATCTGTATGAGATCCGGTACGGGTGGGATACTCGTCGTTATCGTTATCAACGGCGATTCTCTGCCGCATGCGGAGGAAATAGTAACGGCGCTCGTCACCGCTCATCCGCGTATATGCGGCGTCTGTATCAATATCAACAGGAAAAACACGAACGTGATATACGGCAGCGAATATAAAACGGTTTACGGTGCCGACGTGCTCGAAGACGTGCTGTGCGGCAAGCGTTTCCGCATATCACCCGCGTCGTTTTATCAGGTAAATCACGATTGCTGTGAAGCGCTTTACGGCAAAGCCGCGGAATTGCTCGATCTGTCGGGCGGGGAGACCGTGGTCGATCTGTATTGCGGCGTCGGCACGGTCGGGCTTTGCGCGGCC
>CACXAK010000046.1 GCA_902765655.1 uncultured bacterium
TATAATTTCCGATGAAATTTCTGATGAGAGCGTAGATTTCCACAAACTTCAGCTTGAGAATGAAGACGAAGAACAAGACGGAGAAGATGTATTAAAATCAGTTGAAGCTCCAAAGATTCAGGAAAGTTTGGGATCAGTTAATGCTGATGACAGCGTAAAAATTTATTTAAGACAAATCGGAAAAATTCCGCTTTTAACAACTGAAGAAGAGCTTGAACTTGCAAAGAAAATTCAGGAAAGCAATGATCGTTTCGCAAAAGATTTGCTTGTTAATGCAAATTTGCGACTTGTTGTAAGCATCGCAAAAAAATATATTGGCAGAGGGCTGTCTTTTCTTGATTTGATACAGGAAGGAAATGTTGGTTTAATTAAAGCTGCAGGACGTTTTGATTATCGTAAAGGATACAAATTTTCTACTTATGCAACCTGGTGGATTCAGCAGTCAATTACAAGGGCAATTGCTGATAAAGCAAGAATTATCAGACTTCCTATTCATATGATTGATTCCATAAGTAAAATCCGCAAAGCAACTCTTGATTTGACATCTCAGCTTGGCAGAACCCCAACCAAACAAGAAATTGCGTACAGAATGGGATTATCTGTTCAAAAATTAACCTCAATTATTAAATCGGCTCAATCAACAATAAGTATGGACACTCCCGCAACAGGAGATGAAGAATCTTCAAAAATTGCTGATTTTATTGTTGACAATTCAACAATTACTCCTGACAGTAAAGTTTCTCAAGATAATTTATTAGAAGATATCAGAACAATTTTGAATCAGTTAAGCCAGAAAGAAAGAGATGTTTTGATTTTGCGCTACGGTCTTGATAATGACGGAACAAAAAAGACCCTTGATGAAATCGGAACTCAATATAATGTATCGAGAGAGCGTATCCGACAGATTGAAACAAGAGCAATTTCAAAACTTAAAAAACTTTGTAAAAACGAAAAACTTCGTGACGGTTTAGTAAATTATTTTGCGACATAAATTATTATTAAAATACAATAAAAAAGCGCATCTGATGATGCGCTTTTTGTATTTCTAATGCAATTTTATTACATCATGCCTGGCATACCGCCCATTCCTGCAGGCATTGCGGGAGCAGCAGATTTTTCTTCCGGCAATTCAACAACAGCAGCTTCAGTAGTTAATAACATAGAAGCAACTGATGCAGCGTTCGTCAATGCTGAACGTGTAACCTTTGCAGGGTCAACAATACCTGCCTGGAACATATCAACATATTTGCTGTTTAATGCATCATAGCCGTATGCGCCTTCTTTTTCAAGAACACAATCAACAACAACATCTGCCTTAGCACCGGCATTGCGCGCAATTGCTCTTAAAGGTACATCAAGTGCTGCTGTCAAAATCTTGTATCCGACTTTTTCATCATCTGATTCAAATTCGATTGATTCAAGATTTTTAGCAAGTTCCTGCTGAATTCTCAATAATGCAACACCACCGCCGGGAACAATACCTTCTTCGTTAGCAGCTCTTGTTGCGTTCAGAGCATCTTCGATTCTCAGTTTTCTTTCTTTAAGCTCAACTTCACTTGCTGCTCCAACTTCTATCAATGCAACACCGCCTGACAATTTGGCTGCACGTTCTTGTAATTTTTCTTTATCGTATTCTGAATCTGAGCTTTCAATTTGTTTTTTGATAATTCTGATTCTGTCAGCAACAGCTTCTTTTGTTTCTTCACCTACAACAATTGTTGTTTCGTCTTTTGTTACGGTAACTCTTTTTGCTTTACCAAGCATTTGAGTTGTAACATTTTCCAACTTGATACCAAGTTCATCAGTGAACATCTGACCGCCTGTTAATACTGCGATATCTTCAAGCATTGCTTTTCTTCTGTCACCGAATCCCGGCGCTTTAACAGCAACTGCTCTTAAAACTTTTCTCATAGTATTAACAACCAAAGTTGCCAATGCTTCACCTTCTACATCTTCTGCAATCAATAACAATGATTTACCATCTCTTGCAACCTGTTCCAATAACGGAACCAAATCAGCAATTAAATTGATTTTTTTGTTGCAGCAGAATACATAAGCATCTTCCAAAACTGCTTCCATTCTTTCAGGATCTGTTACAAAATAAGGTGAAATGTAACCCTTATCAAACTGCATACCTTCAACAACTTTCAAATTAGTTCCGAAAGATTTTGATTCTTCTACGGTAATAACACCGTCGTGACCGACTTTTTCCATTGCTTCAGCAATAAGTTCACCGATTTCTTTGTTATTACCTGCAGAAATTGCTGCAACCTGTGCGATTTCTTCTTTTGTGTTTACAGGTCTTGACATTGCCTTGATTTTTGCTGTTGAATCTTCAACTGCTCTGTCAATACCTCTTTTCATTGACATTGGATTAGCACCTGCAGTCAGGTTTCTCAAGCCCTCTTTAACAATTGCCTGAGCCAAAACAGAAGCGGTTGTTGTTCCGTCACCTGCAACATCATTTGTCTTTGAACTTACTTCTTTCAACAACTGTGCTCCTGAGTTTTCCAAAGCATCAGCAAGTTCAATTTCTTTTGCTATAGTAACACCGTCATTAACAATTTGAGGTGCGCCAAATTTTTTAGTCAAAATTACATTTCTGCCTTTTGGCCCTAATGTGACTTTTACAGCATCTGCGACTGCATCAATACCTTTAAGAAGCGATTTCCTTGCCTCTTCATCAAAAACTATTTTCTTTGCCATTTTTATATTTCTCCATTTTTTTTAGGCACTAAGATAATAAGGCAGTAAGGCACTAAGTACAGTACAATATATTTCTAAATTTCTCTTAGTGCCCTGGTATCCCAGTGCCCTAATGCCTTCTACTCAATTACTGCCAATGCATCAGATACAGAAAGAATTTTATATTCTGTTCCTTCAACTTTTACATCTGTTCCTGCATATTTAGCATATAAAATTTTATCGCCAATTTTTACATCCATAGGTTGTCTTTCGCCTTTTTCGTTTGGTTTGCCTAAACCAACAGCAACAACTTCACCTTTTTGTGGCTTCTCTTTTGCACTGTCAGGAATGAAAATTCCGCCTGAAGTTTGTTCTGTATCTTCAATAACTTTGATAACAATTCTGTCACCTAATGGTTTAATCATGATTTCTCTCCTTTTTTACCTACTACACTTACACTACATTTATATAACAGTTTTTAAAAATAATTAAAATTTTTAAGGAAAAATTAATTATTTAATAATCTTATTTTATTTGTATCGGATTAATATTTTTATCAAAAATAATGTCAGAAACAACGCTTAAATAATATTCATTTTTAAAAATAGCAGTATAAGAATCTTTAACCTCAGTTCCTAATTTATACGATGCCTCTTTTAAAGTCCAAAAAGTATAAAATTTATCTGAATTCTCAAAATTTTGACCATAGTGTTGTGATAATTTTTCAATATCACGCTCTTTTGCATATTCAATATCTATTCCGCAACTATGTTCATCAAAACACGCAATTACATAATCTTTTGAATGAGAAAGACAAAAATTTAAATCAGAATTTTCAAATTCCGGTTTCCCATTTTTATTGACAACAATTGTTGTATCTTCGATTTTATATATTTTTTGAGCAACATTTTTTATCAGATATCTGCCGATTGAATATTCCCAAAAACGCTTTTCACTATTGAAATTTTTATCGGCATAATCCTCCAAAAAATCCTTGTCATGCGTATTTTTAAATTCATTAATATCAATATAATAAATATTCATAAAAGCTCTTAAATATTGTGCATACTGTCAAAAATTTCTTTTTTCTGAACCCAAACTTCCATTCCCATTTCTGCACCGGTATTTGTAACGGCCTCTTTAATTTCTTTAAATGAATAAGTAGATTTTTCGATGTCACAAAGCATAAACATTACAAAATGCCCCTGCATAAGCGTTTGTTTAATATCTTCAATATTTACTTCATATTGAGCAAGAATTGTTGTTACTTTAGCAACAATACCTACTTTATCAATCCCTGAAACGGTTACAAATATTTTTGAACTCATAATTTAAACCCCTTATTTATTAAGCCATCTTGCAATATTGTGAGTTTGACAATATTCTTTAAGATCTTTTTTTACGTCTTTACACAAAATGTAAAGAACAATAACGTTAGGCACGCACATTGCTATCATCATTGCATCTGTTATATCAATTATTGACTGAACATTCATACATGAACCAATGATAATAAACAGACAATAAATTAAATTAAATGTTAATACACGTTTTTTACCTTCACCAAGTAAAAATGTCCATGCCTTTTGTCCGTAATATGCCCAGCTTATAAGTGTCGACATTGCAAATAAAACTGCAATTATTGATAAAATTATTGGGAAAAACGGAATAACAGACTGAAATGCATTTGAAGCAAGCTCTATACCTGAAATTTTACCGACGGTTGTATGGTCAAGAACTCCTGAAAACACAATTGCAAAAGAAGTGAATAAACACAAAATACCTGTTAAAAATGTTTCTAACAATGCAACAAAACCCTGTGAAACGTGTTCTTTTGTCTGAGCTGTCGCATAAACAATAGCAGCAGCACCGGTTCCTGCTTCATTAGACTGAACAGAACGTCTTAAACCGATAATTATAGTCCCGAATACCCCGCCTGCAACTGCTGTCGGATTGAACGCTTCTTTGACAATCAGTGCAATTCCTGCAGGAATATCCATAAAATGGTATCCGATTACTATTAAACCGGAAATTATATATAAGGCACACATTGTCGGAGTCAAAATTGTTGTAACCTTGGCTATACTTTTGATACCACCAACAACAACAAGACCGATTAAAATAGCGGCAGTCAAACCGATAACCCATGTAAAACCATGGAATATACTGTGTTCTCCGCCTGTTATAAATATAATCTGATGGGCAGTTTGGTTAATTTGAATCATATTTCCGCCCGTAATGCCGCCTCCAATACATAAAATAGCAAATATTACAGATAACGGCTGCCCAAGCCAGCGCATATTTTTTCTTGTCAAACCGTGAGCAATATAGTGCATCGGACCGCCGGAAATTGAACCGTCAAGGTTGAATCTTCTGTATTTTACAGCAAGAGTTGCTTCAACAAATTTGATAGACATACCTAAAATTGCACCGAAAAATATCCAAAATGCCGCCCCCGGACCGCCGATAGAAATTGATATTGCAACACCCGCAATACTTCCTATCCCGATTGTTCCGGATAAAGCAGTTGCCAACGCCTGAAAAGAGGAAACTTCCCCTTCACCGGAACCGTCTTTTTTTGGCTTAATAATTATATCAACCGCATGTTTGAACCCCCATATCGCAATGCCCTTGAAATAAATTGTAAAAAATATCCCTGCAAAAAGTATCCAAAAAATAATTATTGGTACATCATTACCACAAATCTTTACCGGATAAAATATAATTTTAGCGATAAAATCGGAAATCGGCGCAATATGTTTATCCATAAATGCATCTATATTCATTGCATTTGCGCTTTGCATTCCGCTAAGCAGTAACATCAAAAAGGTCAAAAATTTCTTCATTTAGCCATTTATCCTTTCAGCATTGCAAGGTAAATCCAACCCATACATATATAACTGCTAAAAGTATAGCAAAAACATGAAATTTTAACCTAATATAATTTAATTTTTATTTCGGTTTGTAACAAGTTTAAGCGCAAAATTATTTTTCATATGTTTTTAATGTCATAAAAAGGAGAAGTCATGGAAATCTGTAATAATATCAGTTTTGGGGCTAAATTTATTGAAAATAAAGACTTTATTGAAGTTGCGGATTATGCTTTCAAAAAAAATAAAATGGATATTTTTAACAAAGCTTTAAAAAATATAGACAGAATACGCAAAGATACATTTATAAAAATGGATTTGTGTTATACGGATAAAAAACCGACAGTTGTATTTACCCGTTTTGAGAAAGGTTGGAATAAATTACTTAAACAACAAACTGATTATTATGTTCAGAAAAGACAGGTAGATTATATTGCCGATGATGAAAAACTATCCCCTTTGAAAATGGCTTTTGATAAAATAATAAAAATGGGAAACAATGCTCCTGATAACAAATCATTTCAATATGTTGTCATAGAAAAAGATAAAAGCAGAAAGCCGTATTTTTTATTTTAACATATTTATTTAAATTTACATAATTTGGTTGTCATTACATAAATTGCCGTACCTTCAACCACCGGTTGAAATTGTGCATACTTGTTATAATCCCCGTTTATAAATACGTCATTTTCATCATACGAATCCAAAACCCCAATTTTGTACGTTCTTTTTGCGCAATTTATTTGGTACTGTCCCAGAGTATAGTGAACCTGCTTTCCGTTTACCGGTTCATATTGACCCTTGTTGTATGATTTCAATAAAAAAGAGTAGCCGTAAACATTTTCTAATCCCATTATCCCGTCTTTGTAGACATAATTATTGGGCGCAACATGCTCCCAGTCGGAAGTTTCTTTACCCACAGCAGGCATAACAAGTAATATAAATAACAGCATTGATAACAATATTTGTTTCATACATTTAATTATAATATTTTATTTAAAAAATTCCAGCATTAATTATCCTGTGTAAAGTCACTTAATCTAATTTACAATGGTCAAAATTTATTGTATAATTTAAGTCAATAAGGAGTGATATGTTAAATAAGAGCAACAAAACCGATGTAATAGTAGTTGGGGCAGGACCTGCCGGAATTGCCTGCGCAATTACACTTGCAAGGGCAGGGCGTGAAGTTGTTCTTATTGAGCGCGGTCTTTTTGCAGGAAGTAAAAACGTTTTTGGGGGGGCAATTTATACAAAACCAACCAAAGAAATTTTCCCGAATTTTGAGCAGGAAGCACCGCTTGAAAGACGCAATATCGCCCATAATTTTATGATTTTAGGGGAAGAAGATTCAACATCAATTGCATACCGTAAAGACGGGAATGAGAGTTATTCCGTTATAAGAGGGAAATTTGACCGCTGGATGGCACAAAAAGCCAAAGAGGCAGGAGTAATTCTTGTTGAGCAGACGGTTGTTCGTGAGCTTATAAAAAACGGCACAAAGGTTGTCGGAGTAAAAACAGAACTTGAGGATTATTATGCAGATGTGGTTATTTTGGCAGACGGCGTAAATTCGCTTCTTGCAAAACAAATAAAACTGCGAAAAGAAATTGAAACAAAAGATGTTGCACTAAGCGTAAAAGAAGTTATCAAACTTGATAAAAATACCATAAATCAAAGATTTAATGTCAAAGATGGTGAAGGTGTAATCGGTGAAATTTTTGGCGGCTCAATGCTTGGGGTTTTGGGTCTTGGGTTTATGTATACCAATGAGGATTCTGTCACTATCGGTTTAGGTGTAACTTTAGACGATTTGGTTGAAAATAATTACCGGCCGTTTGAAGTGTTGGAAAAACTGAAACAACATCCGACAATTGCACCATTAATTGAGGGCGGAACACTCAAAGAATACAGTGCACATTTGATTCCCGAAGGCGGTTACAAAAAAATACCGAAACTTTGTGATAACGGAGTAATGATTATCGGAGATGCCGCTATGCTTGTCAACAATTTGCATTGGGAAGGTACAAACCTTGCAATGCTATCAGGAAAGCTTGCAGCAGAAACGGCTGTTGAAGCATTTGAAAAAGATGATTTTTCAAGAAATGTGCTCAAAAATTACGAAAAGAAACTTCAAAATTCTTTTATAATGAAAGATTTAAAAACATACCGCAATTTAATGGGTATTGCGAAAAAAAGAAAAAAAGCATTCATGGGCTATTATTTGAAAAAGATTAATTCATTCTTTGAGATGTTCACGACTGTCGATGGGACTCCAAAAAGAGAAAATTATCATAAATTTATAAAAAGTATTTTTACGGACAGGAAATTCAGTGAACTTTTAAAAGATGTGTG
>CACXAK010000047.1 GCA_902765655.1 uncultured bacterium
AGGAACCTATATTCGTTCTATTGCTTACGATATAGGTCAGAAATTAAATTGCGGAGGACACTTAATTGCATTGGAACGTACAAAAGCAGGCATGTTTTGTCTTGAAAATTCCATAAAATTAGAAAATATAAATACCACTGATGATGTGATAAAAAAAATAATTAATCCCTTGGATGTATTACCATTTCCGCGTTACATTCTTGATGTTTCCGAAAAGGAAAAAGTTATGCACGGTATGCCAATTGAGTGTATCTCTGGACATTTGACTAACTCGTCTTCAGTTTTGTCAGAACATGTTGTATTTGCGGTTTATAGTGGTAAAATGGTTGCAGTTGGTATTAAAGAAAATAATGTTATAAAAATAAAGAAGGTGTTTGAAGTATTATGAAAAAATTAGTTTTATTGTTGGGATTATTGATTGTAAGTCAAATTGCATCTTTTGGTGCAGAGTGTAAATATACCTGTGTTGAACCGTATAATATGAATAATAAATTCTCCTCATTTATAAGCAGTATTACCGGTTTGAATTTCACAAGAACTAAAATTACCGAAGCTGTAATGAAAAAATCTATTAATAAAAGTGTTAAAGGCGGGAAATTAAATGTAGATATTGATTCATACAGTGCTAAAGATTTGTCTAACGGAATATTTAAATCTCTGAATATTACGGGTAAGAATGTAAGCATTGATGATATTTATATAACATCTGTAGAATTAAAATCTTTGTGTGAATTTAATTACATAGAGTACGATAAAAACGGTAATATGGGCTTTAAAGAAGATTTTCCAATGTCGTTTGAAATTACAATGTCTGATGAAGATTTAAATAAAACCATGCAGTCAGAAAAATATAAAAAGGTTATAAATGATGTTAATAAACTTGGTTTTGGCGGGATAAAGGTTTCATCAACACAGGCATCATTAAGAGGTAATAAATTCTATTATGCATTTGTTGTTAGTATTCCGTTTATGAAGGATAAGAAAATCGAGTTAACTGCAGATATAAATGTAAAAAACGGCGAAATAGATTTTGAAAATACGAGATTGGTTTCAAATTCATTCAATCTTGATCTTAAAAAAGTCAATTTTATTATGAATTACCTGAATCCTCTTGATTTTTCCGTAAATATTTTCGACAATAAAGATGCAAAAGTTTACATAAGGAATCTTTCAATAAAAAATAATATAATAATTATGGATGGAGTAATTATTATCCCTAAGGATTAGGCAGGTGTTTATAAATGAATAAAAATCAAAAAATTTTATTGCTATTTATCGGCCTTTGCATGTTTTTGGTGATAGGTGTTGTTACATTTAATGTATTTATGCCTAAAAAGACTATAAAAGCTGATGATATAGAGGTTTCAAGACGTAGTTTAAAAGAAGATGTACAAGAACTTCAGGGGCAAAAGCCTGAGATTAAGACAAAAGAGTACGTAAATGTATATTTTGTTGGTAAAAATGAGCATGGTGAAGAAATTTACAAAGCAGTAAAAAGGCAATATAGTTCGGATGTAGATGGCTCAAAAATTAAATTTTCTGTTCAGGCACTTGTTAATGGTCCAAAGCCCGAGGAAAGACAAAGAGGAGTTTATAGTGAAATTCCTCATTCTGCGCAAGTGATAAATGTTTCAGAATATAAAGACAGAGTTGTTGTGAATTTAAATTCTTCATTTGTCAATGAAGGAGGAGCAGATAGTTTATATAAAAGGTTATATCAGTTGATAAAAACCGTAAATCTGAATTCTGATTTGCCTGTGTATTTGTACATTGATGGGCATAAGGCTGATGTTTTGGGCGGCGAAGGTATAATGATAAATCAGCCGTTGAGTAGTTCCTCGTTGGAAAATTAGTAAAATGGAAGATCAAGTAAAAGATTTAGAATATTATTTAAATTTGAATTGGACTCTGATTGAGGGGCAGGATTTGGATTTTGAGGGTAATCCATATTGGTATATAGAAATCAAAGAAATCCCGAGTTTCACGTTTTGTGCAAAAACATTGGCAAGAGCAAGAGAAAATTATAAACGCCAGTTGAAATTGTCTTTAATGGTCATGCTTGAAAATAATGAGCATATTGTAGAACCGGGCGAAGAAGATGATGAACCGGATTGGGAAAGCCTTTGTCCTTAGGATGTATTGATGTCGAATGATAATTTTGTATCTTTAGCTTATATTTGTGATGTATTGCATATTTCTGTTGCAACGGCTCGTAATTGGATAAAATTAAACAAACTTACTCCGCAAATATTTAAAAACGGGAAGCCGTATTTCTCGCAGGATTATTGTAATGAACTTTTGCAAAAGATCGTAACAAATGAGAATAATAATTTAAAAAGTCGTCGTAACAAGTCATTTTTGTCCGGAGGGGTCCTATATGATTCTTATTTGTCAAAAGATTCTTCTAATTTGCTGATTGCTCAAAATTTGTATAAATATATGACAAATAGAATATCTAATATGAGTGATGACGAATTAGAACATGTTATCTGTTATTATGCGAAAGAGCTACTAAGCCAGGTTTTTGGTGCAGGTAATTCTGATTGTGATTTTTTGTATAAAAGTTTAAAATACTCAGATAATATTGTTCAAACATATCCGGAATTAAAAAATTATAAATTTATATATAATTCTGACGAGGATATTTTGGGCTTTTTGTATATGTCGCTGAAAAATATTTCTGACAGAAAAAACAAAGGAGCATATTATACTCCGAATACCGTAGTGAAACGATTAATTGAATCTGTATTCAAAAATTATGCGGGTGGAACTATTGTTGACCCTTGTTGCGGGAGCGGTAATTTTATATTGCATCTCCCACAAAATATTAAGCCAGCCAATATTTATGCCGGAGATATTGATGAATTAAGTATTAAAATTGCAAGAGTGAATTTTGCATTAAAATATAAAATCACAGATAAAAATTTCCTTTATAATCATATTAAGATTTCAGACTTTTTAAGAGAATCTCAGCATATCAAGTATGACTATATAATTGGGAATCCCCCCTGGGCATTTAATTTCGATAGTAAATACAAAAATTTTTTGCGTAATAATTTTTTATCTGCAAAAGGAAACAATATAGAGTCTTACGATGTTATAACCGAACATTCTCTGAACAAATTAAATAAGGGAGGCACTGTAGCATTTGTTTTGCCCGAAGCTATTCTAAATGTCAAATGCCATAGGGATATTCGAAATTTTATTTTGAAAAAAGGTTCAATAAAATATTTGGACTATCTTGGAGAAATATTCCCTGGTGTACAATGCCCAAGTATTATATTGCAAATTGAATATTCAGCTTTGCCATTCAGCACAAAAGGTATGTGTGTTAAAACAACTAAAAAGAATTTTATAATTAGCTCTGAACGCAGAACTGACAGTGATATTTTTAACTTTAAATGTGATGATAATGAATATGAGTTATCAGAAAAAATTGAAAATATTCCAAATAAAGTATATCTGAAGGATAACGCACTTTTTGCTCTTGGTATTGTGACAGGCGATAATTTAAAATATATATCAAAAGAAAGAAAATCAAATAATGAAAAAGTATTAAAAGGAGCTGATATTGAAAAATTCAGAATAAAAAATGGCGGTAACTACATTGTTTACGAGCCGAAAAACTTTCAGCAGTGTGCCAAGACTGAAATTTATCGTGCCAAAGAGAAACTGGTATATAAATTCATATCTAAAAGCCCGGTATTTGCCTATGATGATGAGCAAACTCTTACCTTAAACAGTTGTAATATTCTTATTCCAAAAATTGACGGACTCAACATTAAATATGTTATGGCTATATTGAATTCTTCGGTTATTCAGTTTTATTTTAAAAAGAAATTTAATTCCGTCAAAGTCTTGCGTTCTCATATTGAACAAATTCCGATTCCTTTTGTTGGGATGGATATTCAAAGGCCGCTTATTAATATGGTCGATAAATATTTGAAAACTAATTCTAAATCTGAAAAAATATTGGAGCAGATTGACTTATATTGCCGTAAATTATATAATTTTGATGAGGTAGCAGGAGAGTAGTTGATGGATAATTTATTTTATAATTCATATACATTATTTTCTGATGAAAATATTAAGAAAATAAAAAATGCAAGGATTGCGATTGCAGGGATTGGCGGTGTTGGTTCTATCGCTACTGAAATGCTTACGAGATTGGGCGTAAATAATATCAAAGTAGCCGATCCGGATATATATCAGGAACAGAATTTGAACAGGCAGCTTTTTTCAACAATTGAAACAATTGGAAAAAATAAAGCATTGGCTGCAAAAGAACGTATATTATCTGTAAATCCTGATTGTAATGTGGAAGTATTTGATAAAGGCGTGACATTAGATAATGTCGATGCTTTTTGTAGTAATGCAGATGTAGTGTTGGCTTTAAATGATACGGAATCAATAAAAGTTTTGCTCCATAAAGTTGCGAAATCAAAACATATACCTGTGGTAATGGGCTCACGTGCTACTCTTGACAAGTCCAGGTGGTGTGTTCGCGGTAAAATTTGGAATTATAATGCCAATCCGGATTTGCCGACTTTTGGCTCAACAAATCATCCTGATTTGGACAAGTACTCAGTTGAAGAGCTGACTCCTGAAATTTTATCTGATTATGACAAATATATCAAGAATAAAAAAATTAGTACCTTCCAAAAATCAGCAAATGAGGGGAATGATAATTATTTTAAAACTATTACTAAATCCGAATTGAATAAAAAATTGGCAAGTGTCAATGATGCATATAACAGAAACGTTTGTGCTGTCATTGCTAACACTGCCGGGTGTCTTGCTGCAACAGTTGCTATGCGCTACATTATCGGATGTCCGCAGGAAGAAATTAAAGTTGACTTAATTTAGTGCTTTATAGTTTCATTAATTATACTTTTAAAAATTCTGACGAACCTGTTTACTTTGTCTTCTACAGTTGGGTATGCGTCTATATTGTTTGAAAATGATGCCGATTTTTCTCCGAGTATTTTGTTATTGCCAATTATTATAAAATGATCATCCCCTATTGTTGAACTCTGGTTATGCTTAAATGTCAGATGCGGATATTCGTTTGTTCTTTCTTTGAATAATTTAAAAATTTCCGTATTTGTATTTGATAAATCACAAGTACTAAATTTTGCCCCAAAAGATATGTTGTTGATGCAGTTTGTTTTCATGATATATCCCTTTGTATATCTAATATTATATATAAAGCAAAAATTATATCAAGTAATAAATAATAAAAATAAAAAGTCCCATTCAGGCGGATTTTGTTACCTGCTGTTCTCCTGCAGGTGGGTGAGAACCCTGAGTAATCCGTTTCCCGCTGGCGATTTTATATCGGCGGGTATACTTCAACCTCATTGGAGTTAACTCTCCCTATTTATATAAATGTAGGAACAAAATTAACACCTGATGGAACTGAACACAGTTTAACATATATTATATATCTTGGCAACTAAATTCATTAATTAAAAAACTTATTTGCTAATTTTTCATAATAAAATTTGATTTTATCATTTACAGCTAACTGTAATTCTTTGATTGATAAGTTGTCGATATTTTCTATAACGGTTTTGAATATCGGGGTTCGAATACCGTAATTTTTTCTTTGGCAACGATCCATATTATGTAAAAAATTTAATATAGAAACATTTTCTATAGTTTTTGGTATTTCGTTACTAAAAAATAGCTGTTTTGCCGGGGTTGAGTGTATAATATCAAGTGTTAATTGTCCTCTCATATTCGCACCAATAAAGATATCTGCGGGATAAAACTCCCCCAAACCAACTATATACGGAATTTTTTCTAAGTTGGCTTTACTCATATGCTCGACAAGCGAGGGCTTTATATATGATTGTCCGAATGTTATTTTATCTGCTTTCATATTACTTATAAAATCACAAAAAAAAATTTTTGCTCTTATGTAAATAAAAGTAAATAATGTTGTTTGATTTAATTGTTTATGATACACTTAACAAGTAAGCAAATTTGGGGTATGAAGAATGCTGGTTGATTCAGTCGGATATTTAAAGAAGGGTAACAGTTCGGTTAATGCTGACATTAAAAAAGCGCAAATTAAGCCGTACAGAAATATTTATTTAAATGACTTCAGTGCTCAGTCTTTTTTAAAGAATACTGATTCTAATGCTGCAAAAAATCAATCAGGTTCTCTTGTTGGTCGTTTTTTAAATTTATTTGCTTAATTTTTTGATTTTGGAAACAAGTATTTTACACTATAAGAACAAATTGCAGGTATCGCAGATATGATTACGAGTACCGGTACAATGCTGGTTGCCTGAGCTATATATCCTATAATTGACATTGCAATTGCAACAATCCCCCATGAAAAGCCGTTTATAAATCCGCCAATTATGCTTTTATATTCAGGCAGAACATTTTGTGCCAAATTCATTGTAATAGGAGTCGCAAACATCGTTACAAAACCCATTAGTGCAAAAATTATAAAAGATAAAAGCGGCATGTTCTTATAAGTGAACATAAATAATATCATTAGCGGGAGTGTAGTTATCATTGAAAAATAAAATACATTTGCAGTTCCGATTTTGTGTTCAAATTTCGGGCTTAGCAATGAGGCAATTCCCCCTAAAAATATAAAGGAAAACAGTGCAGCCCCAATCTGGAATTTTGAATATCCCTGTGCTTTCCATAAAAACGGCAATAGTATTGAGCATGATGTTGTCATTAACGATTTTAACATTGCTATAATGTTTAATATATTTAATTTTCTGTTTGAAAGAATGTCTTTTAGTGCTTTAACAAAATCAATATTTGGTTTTTGGGTGTTTTCATCGGAGAATTTTGGGACCATGTTAAACATTAAAACGGCCCAACATATCCCAAGCAGTGAGAGATACGGCATTTTGTCAAGCCCAAAATACTGAGCAATGCCGGATGAAAACAAAGGTCCCATAGAATAACCAAGAGTCCCGCAAGCTATAAAAATTCCCATGTTTCTAACAATGTCTGATTTTGAAAATTTTGAAATAAGCCCTAATGATTGCGGATGAAATAAGCTTGAACCAAGACTTCCAAGCATTATAAGTATAACCATTGTTATAATATTTTTACTTGCAGGGGAAAAAGAAATAAATAATGATGTAAAAATTAATCCCCAAAATATGAGTCCTCTTTTTCGCATATTATCGGCAAAGAATCCGAAAAAGGGTTGTAATAAAGATGAAAATATATGTGAACAGCTTAAAATTATTGTTGCAACCGGCATTGAAATTTTTACCTGTTCAGCAATAAATGGCATAATAGGATTTAAAAAACCTGTGTAAATATCATTTATAAAATGCCCTCCGCAAAACCATATTTGCGGCTTACGTTCTTCGTTTGTGTAAATCATATAGATATTTTTGCACCAAAAAATATCTTTTGCAAATTATCAAATTTCTAAATATCTTGGAATTATTTCAAAGAAATCGCCTACAATTCCGGTATCTGCAATTTCAAAAATAGGAGCATTTTTATCATTATTTATTGCAATGATGTGCTCTGCTTTATCCATACCGACAGTATGTTGAATTGCGCCTGAAATTCCGCAGGCAATATATATTTTGGGTCTTATTGTTTTACCTGTCTGCCCGATTTGTACAGAATGTGGTGCAAGACCGTTTTCAACGGCAGGACGTGTTGCACCGACAGAAGCACCTATTTTGTCCGCAAATTTTTGCAAAAGTTCAAATCCTTTTTCGTTTTTTAATCCCATTCCGCCTGCAACGATTATATCTGCATTATCAAG
>CACXAK010000048.1 GCA_902765655.1 uncultured bacterium
ATAATTGTGCAACCAATAGAATCGTTGATAGGCTGTCCATTTGCCGTCGACCATCACCGCCTGTTCCAGAAATTGGTCATCATCAACATCACAGGAGACACATAACAAACTGTCAGGACTGTAGATAACCTCGTTATGGTACACAACCGTACTGTTCCAATGTGCTCCATATCTAATCAATTGTAAGATAGCTTTCTTGTCTCTCCAATTAACAAGAACTTTACATAACATAGACATCTTTTCCGGTTTTTCCCTGTCATTATTATCCAAAATATAATTAGGATTAGCACCATATTGAAGTAAAAGCGAAAACATATCTATGTCTTTGGTAAATTCGATTACTTCACTTAATGCATTAAACTTGACAACTCGCTCGTTATCCCAATCGTATTCTGCTGGATAGGCAGAAACTCTTGACGGAATGTTAGGGTCGGCTCCATACGCAAGAAGCATTTTTACCAAATTATTATCCTTGATAAAAGTTATAGCATCACTCAATGGCGTATATGTACCTTTGAACCATGGGCGTTTGTCTGTTCTTAATGAGCCTTCCACAGATCTGTATGATGTGTTGGGATTGGCACCACATTTCAACAAGTTTTCTGTCATTTTTATATCTCTTAAGTAATAAATTGCATAATTAAGTGCCGAACAATAAATTATTTTATCTCCCTTTTTTTGTTGAACCATTCGGTCAGCAAAATTCATATCAAACACCATAGGATAGGTATGTCCAATGTATGCTGCTCTTGTTATGCAATCATACTTCAGAAACAAATCAAAATAATCTCTGCAATTGTTTTCTGTAATAAAGCTTTTTTCTTGTTCTGTAAGTTCTGGATACACCTGCTTTAATTTTTTTATCATCATTGAAACATCCGAATTCAGATGATAGGCAATAAGTGCCTTGAAGAAAAACACAACATTCGTATCTGGATCCAGCATCAGAAGCTTGCCACAAAGAGTATTAGCTGTATCCCATTGTTTCTTATCTATTTCTGATACAATCTGTTTAAGTGTTTCATCAACAATAAAGGAAAGACTTTCCTGACTGACAGATGCTGTATCATCTGCTGTAGGGACAAATTCTTATTTTTCGCTTAATTACGATGCTGAACTTGGTAAAAAATATATACAAGCAAAAAAAAGACAAAATGCCAAAATGCTTTCTGGTCAAACTGAAGCCGATTTAAAAGATGCAGAAGTTAAAAAATCTCTTGCACAGATGCAGTCTGAAGCAAATTTAAACTTAAATTTAAAATTTGAAAATTTTGTAGTAGGAGATAATTCGAAATTTGCTTATAATGCGGCACTTTCGGTAGCCAAAAAACCTGCCCAGAAATTTAATCCATTATTTATTTATGGAGCTTCAGGATTAGGTAAAACCCACCTTTTACAAGCAATTGGACATTATATACTTTTTAATACAAAATTAAAAGTAAGATATGTAAGAATGGAAGAATATTTTAAAGAGTGGATAAAATGTTTTCAGATGAATGATATTCAAACAGGTAAAAGACGTGTTTGTAATGAATCTCAAATGAGAAAATTCAGACAAAAGTTCCAAAATATAGATGTTTTGCTAATGGATGATATTCAGTTTATCGAATCACGCGCAAAAACTATGGAGGATTTTTTCTCTACATTTGAGGCATTGCATACCAATAACAAGCAAATTGTTATTGCATCTGACCGTCAACCCAAAGATATTCCAAGTCTTAGTGACAGATTAAGAACAAGGTTTGAAATGGGTCTTGTTGTTGATATTGTGTCGCCTGACTATGAAACGAGATTTGAAATTGTAAAGGCGTACTCAAAAGAACTTCAGGTTAATGCGGATGATGCTGTATTTGACTATATTGCCCAAAATTTTACGGATAACGTAAGAGAGTTAAAAGGTGCTTTTAATAAAGTGAGCGCATATGCTGAAATTTTTGGAGGGAATATTAATATTGAAACTGCCCAAAAAGCGTTAAAACTTGAGATTAAAAAGCGTGAATTAACTCCTGATGTGCTTGCATCAAAAGTCGCAGACTACTTCGGTGTTACGGTAAAAGATTTAAAAGGAAATGCAAGAAATCAAAAGGTCGCAAAAGCAAGACAGGTTGCGCTATACTTGTGCCGAGAAATGCTTAAAATGAGTTATGAAAGCATCGGTGAATTTTTTAACAAAAAACATTCAACAGTCATATACTCGTGTCGTGATGTTGTAGGCGAAAAAATTAAAACTGACAACAATTTGGTAAAAGTAATTGATGATATATCTTTATCTTTAAAGGATTAATTATGTACGATTATATTAAAGGTATAAATACATATAAAAATGCTTCTTCAAACTGTTATACGGTAACACTTGAGACCGGAGGTATCGGCTATTGTTTAGAAGTATTGCCCAGAGATTTAGACAGCTTAACCGAGAATAATAAAGAAGTAAAGATGTTTACTGTGTTAATACATAAGGAAGATAAAATGTCCTTGTGCGGTTTTTTAAGACGAGAAGATCGTGATATGTTCACTATACTAACATCTGTGTCCGGAGTTGGTTCAAAAATGGCATTTGCTCTTTTAAATACATATAGTGTATCAGATTTGGTTAATTTTGTTATTGATGAAGACTATAAAGCAATTATGCAGGCAAAAGGAGTTGGGCAAAAGTTAGCACAAAAAATTATAATTGAACTTCGCGGAAAACTTAATTCTTACAAAGATCATCCTGATAATGCTTCTGCAGCACCTGATTCGGAAATAAAAAATGCAAGTATAGAAGAAGCCAAAATGGTTTTATTATCACTCGGATATGAAAAACATGAAATCGTTACGGCCTTGAATGCCGCTGTAAAATCACTTGATATAACCTCAAAAACTGAAGATATATTAAAGAAAACACTGCAAATTTTATCAGTCTAAATTATCCCGAGTAAAATAGGCATTACAATAAGAGCAACAGTTCCTGACACACACAATGACGGTCCAAACGGAATTTTTAGATTCGCTCCGCCGTTTTCCTTGATGTTTTTTACTATTCCTATACATAAAGAAATACCAAGCAACAGTAAAATTAATGTCCCCGTTATTAATATAGCCGAATTGTTAAAAGCACTAGTATTGCTCATATATATATATACGCTGCAATAAATGATAAATGCTGATATCAGAGCAGTTAAAGTCCAATTTTTTGCATCAAACAATTTTTTTAAATACAGGGGGAATGTAAAAATAACTGTCAGTATAACACTAAGGAAAAACATTGCCAAAATTAGCAATGTTACATATCTGACATCGCCTGCTCCAAAAAGTGAAATTACAACCGAAGTAACGCCTGCAAATATATACGAATCACCATCACCAAAAGTTTCTGTTTTTAACAAAAAACCGGACAATCGTCTTAAAGTTTCAAGCAATAAAAATGATATGATTATTCCCAATATCGTGTATAAAACTGGGAAAAACAACAAACTCCATTTTGTTATTCCAAATTTTGCTTCTGTTGAAAATGCTAATCCGCCTAAAACCACACTATATAGCAATCCAAGTCCGATAAGAAAAAATGTATGTTTATCCGAAACAAGCATTTCTTTAATATCAGTCCCTGATATAACAATAAAAAGGCATATCGCAGCCAAAGTAGTCAACAACATCAATGATAAAATCAAAGATGATTCATTTGTATTTAAAATCGTATTAAAATACAAATAACCAAAAGTAAGAAAAATTAAACCCGTCATAAGCTCAACAACAGGATATTGAATACTTATTTTTTCACTACAGAATGCACATTTACCCTTCAAAAAAATATATGATAAGACGGGAATATTATGAAACCACTTTAATTTATTTTGACATTTGGGGCATTTAGAACCGGGAAAAACTATTGATTCATTACTAATAGTCCTTAAAATTACTACATTTAGAAAACTTCCTATTATAAGACCTGTTATAAATATAAAAAACAATATAATACCCATTTATTCCCCCTTATCGCTCATGTCATCTTTCATAACATTGTACATATTTACAAGCGCTCTTTTAATAATTCTTGCGACCTGAGTTTGAGATACTTTTAATACATTTGCAATATCCTTTTTGGTTTGTCCCTCTATATAGTACAGATATAAAGAAACTTTTTCATTTTCAGGTAATTTATTGAGTGCATATTCAATAAGCTTCTTATTTTCATAATTTCTTTCAAATTCTTTATCATCGTAAGACTGAATCCTGTCTGCTAATGTCTCTAATCCGTCAACAGAATAAACTTTTTGATCAAGTGATATAACATTTTTGATATTTTCAATATTAAACCAGTCCTGAACCTTATTTACAGGTATATTTAACGCCTGAGATATTTCTTTTACTGTCGGATTTTCATTTGGCTTCAAATTGTTAATGTAGTTTTTTATAATGTTACTGTGTTCAGAGTTCTCACGAGGAGTTTTTACAATATTAACCTTATCACGCAGATATTGAAGAATTTTACCTCTTATATAAATAGTAGCATAGGTTTTAAAACTGCCTTTTTCATACACTTCATACGTATCAATTGCTTTTAATAACCCGATTGCACCGACCTGGCTTAAATCGTCTCTGGATACAGACACAGGAATAGGATAAATTAAGGCAACAACTTTATTCACTAATTTTAATGATTCCTCAACCATTTTTAAATATAAAACTTGTCTGCGTTTAGCATCTTTTTCAAGTTTATATGTTCGTATCATATTTTCAAGTTGTTCAAGTTCAGGCATTTATTCTCAGTCCCCTAGAAGAATAATAACATAAATATTTATTAAATTCTCGTTTATATTTTATGTTTATGATACTATAAATATATAGTAAAATGGTTAGGAGATGAAATGATTACTGTTAAAGATGTAGAACATGTAGCAAAATTGGCAAGATTAGAGCTTACAGATGCAGAAAAGGAATTGTATACAAAGCAATTAGGTGATGTTTTAAAGTATGTTGAGCAAATGAATGAAGTTGATACTTCAGATGTTAAGCCAATGACTCAGGTTGTAGATTTTTGTAATGTTATGCGCGAAGATGTTCCAAATCTTGAGATTTCAAAAGAAGCATTGATGTCTAATGCTCCCGAAGAAGAAAACGGATTTTTTAAGGTTCCAAAAATTAAGTAATAAAAATATTAAAGATGGGATAGTATAAATAAGGGGTTATGTGATATGACAAAATATATATTTGTTACAGGGGGTGTTGTAAGTTCTCTAGGTAAAGGCATAGTTGCTGCATCATTGGGCCGTTTGCTAAGATCAAGGGGATTTAGCGTTATTAATCAAAAATTCGATCCGTATATTAATGTTGACCCCGGAACAATGAGCCCGTTTCAACATGGTGAAGTTTTTGTAACTGATGATGGCGCTGAAACAGACTTGGATTTAGGGCATTATGAGCGTTTTACAGATACAAATCTTGGTAAATATAATAATGTAACATCAGGCAGTGTTTATCAAAAAGTAATAGAAAAAGAACGTAAAGGTGATTATCTTGGCGCTACTGTTCAGGTAATTCCTCATATAACAAATGAAATTAAATCAAGAATTGTTGGTGCAACTCAGCAATTTAATCCGGATTTTCATATTATCGAAATTGGAGGTACGATAGGGGACATCGAATCATTACCATTTATCGAGGCAATAAGACAATATAAAGCTGAAATGGGGTATGGCAACGCGATTTCTATTCATTGTACCTTGTTGCCTTATTTGCCTACATCCGGGGAGCTAAAAACAAAACCATCTCAACATAGCGTCAATGTGTTAAGGAGTTATGGCCTACAACCTGAAATACTTGTCTGCAGAACTCAAAAACCTATTCCTAAGACTGAAAGAGAAAAACTTGCTTTATTCTGTTCTTTGTCAAAAGATGCGGTAATTGAATGTCGTGATATGAAGACAATTTATGAAGTTCCATTGGCTCTTGAAGAACAGGGATTATGTCAGGTTGCGCTTAAAATGCTTGGTGTAAAGGACAAAAAGCCGGATTTAAAATCCTGGGTAAAACTTGTTGAAAAAATTAAAAACCCTGTTAAATCAATAAAAGTAGGAATTGCAGGTAAATATACAAAATTATCTGACGCTTATATTTCAGTTGTTGAATCATTGAAGCATGCGGGGTATGCTGATGCGTCATCAGTTGAAATTAAATGGATAAATTCAGAAGATTGTGTTGATTATGGTTCATGCAAAAAGGCATTGGCTGATGTTGATGCTGTTGTTGTTCCTGGGGGATTCGGTGTCAGAGGAATTGAGGGGAAACTCAATGTAATTCGTTATGCAAGGGAAAATAACCTGCCGTTCTTGGGGTTATGCTTAGGCTTACAGTGCACGGTTATAGAGTATGCACGTAATGTTTTGAAACTTGAAGATGCGAATTCAAAAGAATTTGATGATAATCCCGCAAATCCTGTAATTGATATGATGCTCGATCAAAAACATGTAAAGGGATATGGCGGAACGATGCGTCTCGGGGCTTATGATTGTCACTTAAAAAAAGGAACTGTTGCACAAAAAGCATACGGGAAAGATATTATATCAGAACGTCATAGACACAGATATGAAGTAAATTACGAATATATCGATAAATTATCAGAGGCCGGCCTAGTATTTTCAGGAATGTCGCCTGATGGTATGTTAGCTGAAATTGTCGAATTACCTGAACTCGACTGGTTTGTAGCTTGCCAATTCCATCCGGAATTTAAGTCAAGACCGGATAAACCGCATCCGTTGTTCAAAGGATTGATTGATGCTGCTTTAAAGCAAAAAAGCAATAAATAACTTATCATATAAGATGTGTAATTAGAGTAATAACAGTAAAAATGGAGAATAACTGCATTATGGGTGAATCTACCGACATAAAAAAATTTACTACGATTAATTTTTTGAATTTGGCACTTGGCTTTTTGGGTTTACAATTTGCATGGCAAATGAGAATTGCTCTTGCTGAACCTGTAACATCAAGTTTGGGCGCTTCTCCGTTTTTGTACAGCCTAATTTGGCTTGCAGGTCCGTTTTCTGGGATGGTTGTACAACCGATTGTAGGCGTTTTAAGTGATAATACTAAATCAAGATTTGGCAGACGTCGTCCTTATTTGCTTGGAGGTGCTTTAATTACAGCACTTGCGCTTTGGGCGTTCCCTCATTCTGCAGGAATATCAGACATGATTAGTAATTTATTTCATATAAATATGCCAGCATGGGCCGGTTTACTTGTTGCTGCAATACTTATTTGGGTCATTGATGCTTGTATAAATATCGCACAAGGGCCTTACAGATCTTTAATCCCTGATGTTGTTCCAAAAGAGCAGCATGCAAATGCTAATTCATATATAAGTTTGGCGATTGGCTTGGGCTCTGTTATTGCAATGCTTGTTGCGCCTGCGTTAAAATTTTTCTTTAATTATCAAATGCCTATTGATGCTCAGTTTTTAATGGCAGGTATTGCTTTTACTCTTGCTATGATATGGACTTGCCTTAAAAAAAAAAAAAAAAGTACATTAAATTCTGAAAATAGCGATACCCCA
>CACXAK010000049.1 GCA_902765655.1 uncultured bacterium
TATTCTTAGTGCCTTAGTGCCGGATACCTTAACAACTTTACAGATAACCCGCTTCTGCCATATAAAACTCGCTGGAGAAAGGGGTAGACGGAAAGCAAAAGGAAAAAAGAAAATGTCAAAAGAAATTTTAAGTACAAATGGTGAAAAGTTAGGTGAAATTACCTTAAATAAAGAAGTATTTGGTGTAGAACCTAACATACATGTAATGCACTTAGCATTGAGAAGACAATTAAACAATGCACGCTCAGGTAATGCTTGCACAAAAACAAGATCAGAAGTATCAGGCGGCGGCAGAAAACCATGGAAACAAAAAGGTACAGGCCGTGCAAGAGCAGGTTCTTTGAGATCTCCGTTATTTGCAGGCGGTGGTGTAATCTTTGGGCCAAAACCAAGAAGCTATGCGTTCAATATGCCGCAAAAAGCAAGAAAATTGGCTTTGAAGTTTTAATTGTTGCTAATTTCGCTGCTGATGAAAACAAGAATCTTGAATTGTCAGCAAGAAATATTCCAAGTGTAAGACTTTTATTACCTTCAAATTTGAACGTAAAAGACTTACTTGAAGCTGATTTTGTTGTTATGACTGAATCTGCTGTTAATGAAATTACAGAAAGACTTTCATAGTCGGGAATATAAAGGAAAATAAAAATGAGTAAAGAAAAATTATATGACGTAATTAAAAAACCTTTAATAACAGAAAAGTCTGTAACTGCAACTGAAAACGGAAAATATACGTTTGAAGTAAGAAAAAATGCAACAAAAATTGAAATTGCTCAAGCAGTTGAGTTGGCTTTTCCTGGCAGAAAGGTAACAAGTGTAAACACAGTTTACATGCCATCTCATTCAAAAAGAATGGGTTATAAATTCGGAAGAACAGATTCTTCCAAAAAAGCCATCGTAACAATCGAAGGCGAACCATTAGAATTTATGCAAGTATAATAAATTCGGTTTAGGTGAGGGTTATGCTCTCACAAATAAGGGCGCAGACGGCATAAGTCCTTAAATGTAGTAGAAAGCCGTAAGGAGAAATTTAAAATGGCAATCAGAAAAATCAATCCGACGTCTCCGGGACAAAGAGGCATGACAAAGAGTGATTACGCAGAAATCACTACTTCAACTCCTGAAAAATCATTGTTAAAACCATTGAATAAAAAATCAGGCAGAAATAATACTGGCAGAATCACCTGTCGTCACAAAGGCGGCGGTGTAAAAAGAGCATACCGTATTATTGACTTTAAAAGAGAAAAATTTGGTATTCCTGCAACAGTTAAAACTGTTGAATATGATCCAAACAGAAACGTAAGAATTTCACTTTGCTTCTATGCAGATGGTGAAAAGAGATATATCTTAACACCGGATGGCTTGAATGTAGGTGATAAAATTGTAAGCGGTCCTGAAGCTCCTGTTCAGACAGGTAATGCTATTCCGCTTGAATTAATTCCGTTAGGTACATTTGTTCACAATATCGAAATGACCCCCGGTCGTGGCGGAATTCTTGTAAGAGCTGCAGGTAACAGCGCTCAGGTAATGGCTAAAGAAGGTAATTATGTTACAGTAAAACTTCCTTCAGGCGAAATGAGAATGATAAGAAAAGAATGCTTGGCAACAATCGGTGTATTGGGCAATGCAGAATTTAAAAACTTATCAATCGGTAAAGCCGGCAGAAAACGTTATATGGGTATCAGACCTACAGTTCGTGGTGTAACAATGAACCCTTGCGATCACCCACACGGTGGTGGTGAAGGTAAAACAGGTCCTGGTGGTAATCCTAAGACTCCTTGGGGTAAACCGGCACTTGGTTACAAAACTCGTAAAAAAGGTAAAGCTTCTGATAAGTTAATTGTTAGAAGAAGAAATAAGAGATAATAATCTCAAATAAAAGTAATAACAAAAAAAGGAGAAATCAATGGCACGTTCATTAAAAAAAGGTGCATATGTAGAAGAATCTCTACAAAAGAAAATAGAAAAAATGAATGCTAACTCTGAAAAGAAAGTTATCAAAACTTGGTCAAGAGCATCAATGGTAGTACCTGATATGTTAAACCATACAATTGCAGTACACAACGGTAAAACTCACGTACCCGTTTATATTACTGAAGAAATGGTTGGACACAAATTAGGTGAATTTGCTCCGACAAGACTTTTCAAAGGTCACGCAGGTTCTGATAAAACTGCAAAAAGAGGTTAGTACAAAATCCAAGTAATATTTATTAAATAAAAAGGATAAAAACAATGGAAGCAAAAGCAAAACAAACAGACATAAAAATGACAGCACGAAAACTACGCAGAGTAATCAACGAAGTTCGCGGAAAATCTGTTATTGAAGCTCAGGATATGTTGCGTTTTATGCCATACTTTGCAGCAAGAGTTGTAGAAAAGAACTTAAAAGCAGCTGTTGCAAATGCAAGAGAACAGTATGGTGTTGCTCCTGAATCATTGAAAATTTCTCAAATTTTCGCTGATGAAAGTACAACATACAAACGTGCAAGAACAAGAGCGCAAGGTCGTATGTACTCAAGAATGAAACGTACATCACACCTGACATTAGTAGTAAGTGACGTAATTAAAAAATAGGAAATAATGATATGGGACAAAAAACACATCCAACCGGATTCAGAGTAGGTATCATTCAAAAATGGGCTAGCACTTGGTTTGCAAAAGCCAAAGACTACAGAGAATTCGTAGCGGAAGACGCTAAAATCAGAAAATTCGTTAAGAAAAAACTTTATGCAGCCGGCATTTCAAAAATCTGGATTGCAAGAAAAGGTGACAAAATAACAATTACTGTTGTTACCGCAAAACCGGGTATTGTAGTTGGCAGAGGCGGACAAGGTATTGATGATCTTCGCAAAGAAGTTTCAAAATACATTGGCAAAGAAGTTATCATTAATGTTGTAGAAGTTGCAAGAATTGATGCAGATGCTCAATTAGTTGCAGAAAATATTGCTCAACAACTTGAAAAACGTATTGCGTTCCGTCGTGCTATGAAACAAGCAATGCAAAGAACAATGCGTTCAGGCGTTCAGGGTATCAAAGTTATGGTATCAGGTCGTTTGGGCGGTGCTGAAATTGCACGTTCAGAATGGGCAAAAGAAGGAAGAATTCCTCTTCAAACATTAAGAGCTGATGTAGATTTCGGTTTTGCAGAAGCAGATACAATCATGGGCAAGATTGGTGTTAAAGTTTGGATTTTCAAAGGCAATTTAATGCCTGGTGAACTTGCTGATCAAAACATCAAATCAAGCAAAGGCAACAGAGAAAATAATTCCGAAAGAGCACCAAGACGTCCGAGACGTGCAAAAGCAGCTTCAACGGAAGAAAATTAGTAATAAGGTATAAAAATATAATAGGAGCAATATAAAATGTTACAGCCTAAAAAAACAAAATACCGCAAAATGATGAAAGGCAGAATGAAAGGTACCGAAACAAGAGGTACAAAACTTGAATTCGGTCACTACGGTTTGCAGGCAGTAGAACCGGGTTGGATTACCAGCCGTCAGATAGAAGCTGCTCGTCGTGCAATGACTCGTGAAATCAAACGTGGCGGTAATGTATGGATTAAAATATTCCCTGATAAACCGATAACTGCAAAACCTGCTGAAACTCGTATGGGTTCAGGTAAAGGAAATGTAGAATATTGGGTATCAGTTGTTAAACCAAACAGAATCATGTTTGAACTAGAATACTTTGACAGAGCAGTTGCTGTTCACGCTTTGGAATTAGCGGCTCAGAAATTGCCTATCAAAACTAAGATTGTCGAAAAGACAGAAGCGTAATAAAAAAGGAAAATAAAAAATGAAATTAAGTGAAATGCGTGAAAAAACAGTCGATGAGTTGCAAAATGCAATTGTTGATTGGAAAAAACAATTATTAGAATCAAGAGTTGCTCTTGCTACTAATAAATTGGAAAATACAGCAACAATTTCAAAAACAAAAAGACTTATCGCACAAGCAAAAACAATTATAACTGAAAAGGGGGCACAGAATGCCTAAGAAAGAAAAACAAGGAATGGTAATCAGCAATAAAATGGACAAAACTGTTGTCGTAAAAGTTGCAGATTATGAACCACATCCAAGATACAAAAAAATCATGGAATCAAACAAACATTATAAAGCACATGATGCTGAAAATGTTTGTAATGAAGGCGATATCGTAAGAATCGTTGAATCTAAGCCAATGTCAAAAGACAAAAGATGGACAGTGGCAGAAGTTGTTGAAAAAGCAAGATAATTGACTTTTCAACCGAAATTTAGCAACATTACCAAAGAGTAATGAGAGGCGTATATGTAGGTTGGGTTTAGATTCCAAAAGAAACCATCCCTCTACCTAAGGCAGAGGGGGCCCGCAGGGCGGGTGAGGGGTCAAGGCCTAACAAATTAAAAAAAGGAAAGAAAAATGATACAACAAGAAACCAGATTAGTAGTTGCTGATAACACAGGTGCAAAACAGTTATTGTGTATTCGTGTTATGGGCAGTTCAAATAAAAAATTTGCGGCTGTAGGTGACGAAATTGTTGCTTCAGTAAAAGATGCAACTCCTAATATGACCGTAAAAAAAGGTGAAGTTGTTCGTGCAGTAATCGTAAGAACAAAAGCAGATATTAAACGTCAGGATGGTTCAGTAATCAGATTTGACGAAAATGCTGCAGTTATTATTGCAAAAGACGGCAACCCAAGAGGAACTCGTGTATTCGGACCTGTCGCTCGTGAATTGAGAGACAAAGGATATATGAAGATTGTTTCTCTTGCACCGGAAGTAATATAATCAAAAGATACTAGGGCACTATGATACTAAGGCACTAGGAAGAATAAATAATAGTATCAACAACATTGACAGTAAAATAATAAGAGGCTAAGACAAAAAGTCAATAAGGTAAAACTAAGTGATTTCTTAATACCTTAGTTGCTTAGTGCCTTAGTATCTTCACCGAAATTGGAGAAATTAAAAATGACAGATACCACAAAAAAAGATTTACATGTAAAAAATGGTGACAGAGTTATCATTATAGCAGGTAAAGACAAAGGAAAAATCGGTAACATTAAAAAAGTTGACCGTAAAACAGGCAGAGTCACTGTTGAAGGTGCAAACATGGTTACTAAAGCTCAGAAACCTCAGCCGGCTGCTGGTATTCAGGGCGGATTAATCAAATTGGAAGCTCCAATCGATTCATCAAATGTAATGATTGTTTGTCCTGCTTGTGACAAAGCAACAAGACCGGCAATGAAAGTTATTGACGGCAAAAAAGTACGCATTTGCAAAAAGTGCGGTGAACAACTAGATGCTTAATGTGTGCATAGTTGTACGACATTAATACCAATAGTAAAGGAAAGAAAAATGACAGTAACAAAAAATTTAAGAGAACGCTACAAAGAAGAAGCAGTTCCTGCGTTAAAAGAAAAATTTGGATATAAAAATATCCACCAAGTACCAAAATTAGTTAAAATTGTTTTGAATATGGGTGTTGGTGAAGCTTCTCACAACTCAAAAATTGCAGAAGCAATCGAACATCAATTGACAAAAATCGCCGGTCAAAAGGCAGTTGTTACAAAGGCAAAAAAATCTATCGCATCTTATAAATTAAGAGAAGGTATGCCTGTTGGTGCAATGGCTACATTGAGAGGCGAAAGAATGTATGATTTCTTGCAGAAATTAATTTGCGTTGTATTACCAAGAATCCGTGACTTCCGCGGTGTAAGTGCAAAAAGTTTCGATGGCAGAGGAAACTATACTTTAGGTTTGAAAGAACAAGCTTTGTTCCCTGAAATTTCTTACGAAGAAGTAGATTTAGTAAAGGGTATGAACGTTTCAGTTATTACGACTGCTGAAACTGATGATGAAGCTAGAGAATTGTTAAGACTTTTGGGTATGCCATTCAAAGGTTTGAACAAGTAATAAATTAGGTAATAATAGTAAAATAAAGATAAAAGGAGAAATTCATGGCTAAAAAAGCGATGATGGACAAAGAAGCAAAACGCGAAAGACTTGTTGCCGCAGGAAAATACCCTGCAGTAAGATTACATAACAGATGCAGCATTTGTGGCAGACCACACGGATACCACAGAGATTTCGGTCTTTGCAGAATTTGTTTAAGAAAAATGGCACACCAGGGTTTATTACCGGGTGTTACAAAAGCAAGCTGGTAGTTTGCAGCCATAATTAGTAATTGATAAAAACAGGTATAGATTGTCTATACCTGTTTTTGTGCATTTTATTATGTTAAATATTTTTATGATAAAACTCTTTTATATATTTCATCTATGTTTTTCAGAAATTCTTTTGGATTAAAAATTTGTTCAATTTCTTCTGTATTTAGATATTTTGAAACTTCATTGTTGCAAAGGATGTTTTGTTTAAAATTGCCGTGATTTTCAAATGCATCAAGAGCATTTTTTTGAACAATTTTATATGCATCTTCTCTTGAAAGCCCTTTAGCCACCAGAGACAGAAGCAATTTTTGAGAATAAACGATCCCACCGAATTCTTCACTGTGAGAGAGCATGTTGTCTTTATGAATTACAATATTTTCCATTATGTTATTGAACCTGTTGAGCATAAAATCAACAAGTGTTAAGCTGTCAGGAAAAATAATTCTTTCTGCTGAGCTGTGAGAAATATCTCTTTCATGCCACAGCACAACATTTTCCATTGCAGCAAGCGAATTAGAGCGAACGACTCTTGAAAGGCCGCACAGATTTTCGCTTAAAACAGGATTTTTCTTATGCGGCATGGCTGAAGATCCCTTCTGCCCCTTGCTGAATCCTTCTTCAAGTTCCAAAACTTCCGTTCTCTGCAAGTGGCGAATTTCTGTCGCAAACTGTTCAATTACAGTTGCAATAAGCGCCAATGTTTGCATGAAATGTGCGTGATAATCACGGGCAATAATTTGAGTAGAAATTTTTGCCGGTTTTAAACCAAGATTTTCGCATGTAATTTTTTCAATTTTAGGTGAAATATTGCTATAAGTCCCGACAGGGCCTGAAATTTGTCCTACACGAATCTGTTCTGTCGCCTGTTCAAAATTTTCTTTCTGGCGTGATAGAATATCAATCCAGTTACAAAGTTTGACTCCAAAAGTCATGACTTCAGCATGAATACCGTGAGAGCGACCTATACAAATTGTGTTTCTATGTTCATTTGCAAGTTTTTTCAATGTATTAATCACTGTATCAAGATCACTAATAATAATTTTTGCGCTGTCCTGAATTTGAAGCGCAAAAGCGGTATCAATAACATCACTGCTTGTCATGCCGACGTGAACATAGCGTCCTAAATCGCCCAGACTTTCATTTACGCAAGTTAAAAATGCAATTACGTCATGCTTAACTTCACGTTCTATTTCATCAATTCTTTCTATGCTGAAGCATGCCTTCTGACGAATTTCCTGAGCAATTTCTTTTGTGATTGTACCAACTTGAGCATATGCATCACAAACTGCAAGTTCAACATTTAAATAATATTGAAACTTTGATTCCAAAGCCCAAATATCAGCCATTTCTTTTCTTGAATATCTTTCTATCATAACGAAAATATTTTAACATAAATATGTATATAATAAATTAATAAAAAGTACTTGATTTTTATTTTTATTAGGATTATAATGGAAAATGTGCATTGGCATGGAATAAATTTTGAAAATATAAATAGCAAAATTTTTTAAAATTTATTTTCAAAACTACTTGACAATAAAAATTCTTGTAGTACGATAAGAAAACCGAGATATAAAAGCTTGGTTTTGTTTGCCCCAAACACCGACAGGCAGAAATAGAGTGCCTGATGTGTTGGGACCTGAAAATCAGAACATTGAAAACAGAATAGCTGAAAACGATTTACAAATAAAATTTGTAAGTGACACAAATACTTGTTAATTTCGTTAAAAAATGATTC
>CACXAK010000050.1 GCA_902765655.1 uncultured bacterium
AAAAAGGCAAATACAATAAATAAATTCAGTGAAAAGCTTGAACGTGATATTCCGTTTTTGAGTTATTCCCCGAAAATTTTTATAAGTGCTGTTACAAAACAGAGGTTAAATCAGATTTTTGAAGAGGGAATAAAAGTTTATAATGAAAGTTGTAAACGTGTTTCTACGGGTCTTTTGAATAAGGTTATTAATGAGGCGTATGCGCTGAATCCGCCGACAAGTTTTAAAGGTAAAAGATTAAAAATTTATTATACAACACAGGTTACTTCGCAGCCGCCTACGTTCGTTTTCTTTGTAAATAGTGAAGAACTTTTAAAAGATAATTATAAGCGCTATTTAGAAAACAAGTTAAGAGAGGCATTCGGATTTTTCGGCAATCCGATAAGGTTAAGTGCAAGAGAACGTAAAGATAAAAAATAATTGTTTATTTTGAAAAATGTTCTTCTTCAACGATAGCAATAATTTTGTTTAAGAAAGTTTTATAGCGCGTGCGTACGGCTTCCCCTGATAAAACAATATCAGCGTGTTCTTTGCATGGTCGTATATAAATCTCTGCTTTTTGAGATGCGTTTTTATAAATTGTGTCAGCGCTGTCGCCAAGATGTCTTTCTTCTGCTCTCACATAAAATCTTTCTTTTTGAACGTGATGTCTTACATCAACATAAATTTTAAAATCAAATGCATCTTTAATTTTTTCTGTTAATGTAAATAAACCTTCAGAAATAATAACTTTTGATGGCCGTGCGAGTGTATGGTTATCATGTCTTATGGCCGTTCCTGACATGTCGTATTTTGGGAGATAAACTTCTTTCCCTGACAATAGTTCTTTAATGTGAGCATGCATCAGTTCAAGCTCAAGTGCATCAGGAATATCAAGGTCATAGTGTTTTGCGAATTCTGAAAAACTGCCTGCGGCTTTTACCATTTCAGAACGATCGTAATAATAATCATCGGTGTTAACTCTTGTTATTACATTTTCAAGTTTATATTTATTTGCAAAAAAATCAATTGTATCGATAATATCGAGTGTTATTGTAGATTTGCCGCTTGCCGTTTCTCCTGCAATGCCTATTGATGCTGAGCGGGATATAGCCCCGGAAATGTAGTCTGCAAGACGTTTTATAACTTGAGATTTATAACTGACTAAAACTGAATTTTCAGATTTTAGTTCATTATCAAAAATATTTTTTAAACGGATTTCAATTTGAGATAGTTTTTTATTCGGTTCTGAAACATAGAGCTTTTGGGCTTTTTGTTCTTCTTTAACCTTATTTAATGTACTTAACATAATTTTCCTTTATGGAATTATTTTTACCTACTATATCAGAAGTAAAATCAAAAAAAAATATTTTTTGACAAAATATTAAAATATTCTACATATAAATTTACAATGAAAAATTACATCATTCCCTTACGGTTGAAAAATACCGCGGCAAGGCAGGTTGCGAGTATAGAAATAAGTATAACTATAAGAAATCCCAAACTGTTTTCTCCAAACGGCATAGGGACATTCATTCCCCAAAAACTACCTATCATTGTAGGTATTGATAAAATAATTGTTATAGATGCCAAAAATTTCATTACAAGGTTCAGGTTATTGTTAATAATTGATGCCATGCAATCCATCATGCTTTCCAAAATTGTTCTGTGCATTTCAACCATCTCTGATGCCTGTTTGTTTTCAATAATAACGTCTTCAAGCATGTCAATGTCATCTTCTGTAAATTTTAATATTGCCTGAAGATTTGCAGTATTGGTATTAACTATTCTTAAAAGCTTCTGAAGTACAAGCTGATTGTCTTTCAGAGATGTAGTAAAGTAAACCAAAGATTTCTGAATTTCCATAAGCTGGAACAGTGCTTTATTGTGAGTTGTTTTTCTTAACGAATCTTCAATACTGTCAGTTTGTTTGTTGATAATATTCAGGTATCTTAAATAAAATTTTGCTGCCCTGAACAAAATACTCAACATAAAATTAGCTTTTTTACGAGTATCAAAAAATTTGGCGGTATCTGCATTAAATGAACTTATAATCTTGTTTTCTCTTGAACAGACCGTAATTATGCTTTCCGGAGTAAAAATCAAACCGAGAGGTAAAGTGTCAAAATTTCCTTCGTCGTCCATTATAGGTACGTTTGTAATGACAAGCAGATTTCCGTCTTCAAATTCCATACGTGATAACTCGTCTGCGTCTAATGAGTTGCTGATAAAGTTTTCTTCCAAACCTAAAACAAGTGAAACCTGCTGAATTTCTTCCCTTGTTGGTTCGATAAGATTAAACCATGAGCCGGAAACCGCCTCATTTAAATGAAGAGTTTTTAATGTCCCGTCATCTTGTGTTTTGGTGATTTCCAACATAATTCAGTACCTGTAATTGACTACAAGTACATTAAACTACACTTTGTCCTTAATTTCAATACCATAAATGATGTATCATCCAAAACCTTTACAAAATTATTGTTTGCGGATAAACTTCTTCTATTCTTTGTGTCCACTCATCAATTTTGTAAAATCCGATTGAAAATTCTGCGCTGTTTTCTCCTAGTTGCTGAGCTTCCGGAACTTTAATAGGAGGACCTGCAGGTGTTGTTCTTGCTTTGTTATCCGGTTTCGATATTATGCCAATGCTGCGTAGAAGCGTAATTGATAAGGTGTCTTTGTATACTTCGTATTCGCACAATCCCTTGGTTATAACCCCAAAACCATTGGTCCATACAAATCTTTGCATTGGTGCCGTGTTTGTTTTGGCTTCAAGTCCTTTTTGTTCAGGTAAATTCTTTCTCATATCATAATTCGGATCAAATTTCCTTTTTATCAGCATATTCAAATCTTCCGAATATGTCTCTTTTACTGACTTATTTAAGTTAAACCGAACTTGCCATTTTTTGTTTGACAATAAATTTACCCAATTAATTTTAAAATTTAGTAATTTAGATTTTTTATTAAGAGATACCGTAATACTGAAGAAAGATGTGTCAATTTTTATTGCCGCTCTTAAATCCCCGTTCATAATAACTCTGGCTGAACGTATTTTAGCTGTTTCACCGTAATCTTCCGGGTCAGGACAATTATTATAGGTATCCCCTTCATCTTTGTATCTGATAAATTCAATAAAGTTTCTGTATACATTTTTCCCTTCATAAAGGTCAATTTGTCCGTTTGTTATCTCAATTCTTATATTTGAGTTCCCCAAATAGTTGTTTCCTGTATCTAAATCAGAAGGTGTTCCATCAGAATTAAATTCTTTTAAAACTGTATAAATAGAAGTATAATCTTCTGTAACGGGGATTCTTTGGGTATCATTCAACAGTGCGGTGTCAAAGCCCTGTTCTTTTTCTGTTATTTGCCCTGTGCTCGGATATAATGATTGTTTATATTCCAAAATTTTGTATTTATCTTCGTTTATAAAGCTTATTGCTATGTTATCTTTTTGTTCAAATCTTATTTCTTCAATTATTGTGTTTGCAATCTGCATTATTTTCTTGTATCGGATAATATTTTCCTGATGTACTTCATCTGTTGAACATCCGCAAATGCTGTCGTGTGCCTGATTCTGGAGCAAAAGTTTATACGCATATTCGACTGCTGATGTGTATTTGTTTCCAAAGTTATATTGCAGTTTGTTTGCGATATCAAGGATGTATGAACATTTCGTATTAAGTTGTTTAAGTTTTGTTCTTGTGCTGTAACATCCGGGCAGGATAAATGTTGCGGAATTATCTCTCAATTCTTCGTTATATTTAGTTTTAAATTTAACCAAGTCAAAGTATTCAAACGGAGAAGATAATTCTATGTAATAATCTTCGAGAACATCATTAATTTCCTCAATCTGTTCTGATATATCTGCCGGAATCCCAAGATGATCTGCCCCAATAGGCAGTAACAATGTGTCAGAAGACTTCTTTGCAATCTTATCAAGATTGTCTTTCAAAAATTCTGCTTTTTCTTCAATGGTTTTATTTGAAGAAAATATGTCCATGAAATATCCACGAACGAGGTTTACGGTTGGTACGCCGCAAAATATAAATTCAGATGGTAATTTGTCAGGTACCCCGCGCCAGACAATTGCTTTGTCTATTCCGTATTCAAGAAGAATTTCAGGGATATTTTGGCTGTGCCCGAATGTATCGGCAAAGTATCCGATAAAATTTTGGCATCCGAAATCTCTGGCAATTTTAAGCCCTATTTCAAGATTCTTTCTGAAACATATCCCGTCTGTCAAAAATTCATCAACAAGAGTATAAAAAGGTCCTATAAAGAGTTTTCTTTCTGATATGAGTTGCCTTACCAGCCCTTCTTTCTCCGGTCTTAATTTTAGATAATCAAGTAATGCGCAGACTTGTCCGTCGAAATAGAACGATGGTATATTACCGTTATTCAGCATATCAAGGATATTGTCAAATACGCGTAACAATCTCAGACGAAATATTTCAAATTCTCTGTACCATTCTCGGTCCCAGTGCGAATGTAAATATGCTATTACTCTCTTTTTCTTATTCATATTTTCATAATATCACCCAAAATAAAATTAATCCAATTGTTAATCTTGTCAGGTAATGAAAAAATGTTTCTTTTCATTGATTATTTGTTATGTGAGGATTTAATTATGTTAAAAAATATGTTCATCTTAGTGTCAATTTTTACAATTTTGTTTTCCGGTCTTAGTGTTTTTGCTTATATTGAAAGTTATTCTTCATCAGGTACACAGGAACAAAATTGGGTTGAAAATGGGGATTCATATTGCTCTGAAAAAAAAGGTTTTTTAAATAAACTTAAAAGTGCATTCATCGGACAGCCAACGGGGTATACTCCGCAAATACCGCCTTCATCTATGGTTAATCCGTATTTTGGACCATCTTATCAACAGGGCTTTTATACCGGAAACAGATGGAATGATCATAATGTTTATTCCCCTACGTATCCGATGCGTCTTTACGGGGTTTCCTTTTAAATGTAAAATTTATATAAATATCTGTAAAAGTTAGTTTTTTGATGGTATTATTATTTCAGGTCGGCATTGATATGCTGTCATATAAAGTTAAGGAGAGTTGAAAGTATGTGCGGTATAGTAGGGTATGTTGGTTCAAATCCCGTGTTGGATATACTATTAGATGGGTTAGAACAATTAGAATATCGTGGTTATGATTCATCAGGTATTGCAGTAAAATGTGATGACAAGATTAATGTATATAAAGCTGTGGGTAAATTAAAAAATCTACGTAATGAATTATCTGCTCATGCTTATGAAATTTCAAAATCCACAATGGGTATCGGGCATATACGCTGGGCAACTCACGGGGCTCCTACAACAGTCAACGCTCACCCGCATACCTGTAATTGCGGAAGTCTTGTGGTTGTTCATAACGGTATTATTGAAAATTATAAAGAATTAAAGCAAAAGCTAGAAAAAGACGGCTGTGTTTTCCGCTCTCAGACTGATACAGAAACGGTTGCTCACCTTGTTGCTCAAAAATATGCGCAAACAAAAGACTTAACAAAAGCGGTAGAACTTGCAACAAAAGAAATTGAGGGTGCTTATGCTCTTGAAATTATGCACAATGACGAACCGGAAAAGCTTGTTATTACAAAAAGAAATGCACCTTTGATTATCGGCATCGGTAGTGATGGTTATTATGCGGCCTCAGATATTCCTGCTTTTATAAAACATACAAATAAAGCAATATACTTGTCAGATAACCAAATTGCAACTTTGACTAGAAATTCAGTAAAAATTCAGGATATTGACGGCAATGAAGTTACACCTAAAATTGAGCAATTGCCTTGGGAACCTGTGGCTTTAAGTAAGATGGGCTATAAGCATTATATGCTTAAAGAAATACACGAACAACCTGATGTTATAAGAAATATTCTTGTCGGTAAACTTCATACTTGCGATTCTCCGATTGAGTTAAATGAAGTTCAATTAACAAAAGAAACGCTGAAAAATCTGAACAGAATACAGGTTATTGCATGTGGCACATCTTTGCACGCGGCAATGATAGGTAAATATTTAATTGAAGATTTGTGTGGGATTCCGGTTGATGTTGAGGCATCAAGTGAATATATATACCGCAAAACTGTAACTGATGCTCATACACTTGTTATTGGGGTATCTCAGTCAGGCGAAACGGCTGACACTTTGACTGCTATTAAGCAATCAAAAGCGAAAGGTTCGCATATTCTGATTATTACAAACCGCCCTGATAGTGCAATGGCTCGTGAAGCAGACAGTTTATTATCAGTAAATGCAGGGATAGAAGTATCAGTCGCGGCTACAAAATCATATATTGCGCAGCTTACTTCATTCTATTTACTTGCCTTGTATATGGCTGAAATCAAGGGTTCGACAAGTGCTGATCTTATTAAAAATTTAAAAACGGAAATGCTCGCACTTCCTCAAAAGATAGAGCAAATACTTGCCAATAAAGATTATATTCAAACCTGTGCAAGAAAATATTCGGGTACTAGAGATTTTATCTATATAGCAAGAGGCATAAATTATCCTACGGCGTTAGAAGGTGCGTTAAAACTTAAAGAAATCAGTTATATAAATGCAACAGGTTATCCTGCAGGAGAATTAAAACATGGTCCTATTGCGATGCTTGATGAAACAATGCCTGTTTTGTCAATTCTGATGAAAGGTTCAGTTTATGAAAAACTCTTGTCAAACAGTGAAGAAGCAAAGGCAAGAAATGCGAGAATGGTTGCGTTGACAAATTCAACCGACAAAAAACTCGATGATTTGTTTGATTATATAATCCGTGTCCCTGAGGTTGATGAGACGCTTTCACCTATAATTGCAATTGTTCCGTTACAATTAATTGCGTATTATATCGCGGAATTCTTAGGTAAAGATGTTGACCAGCCAAGAAATCTGGCAAAATCTGTTACAGTAGAGTAGAAAGTATGATAAATTCAATTGTTTCTGATGTAATAAATATACGAAAAGATTGTTTTGATATTGAAGAATCTTTGTCTGATGTTTGTGGCGGCGAAATTATTCGCTGGGCAATTGTTGAAGTTAGTGAAGAATTTTATAAAATAAGTTTTTCTTATAAAAAGTAAAAAAACAGGATGCAGAAAAGTTGCATCCTGTTTTTGCTATTGTTATTTTTTTTTATTTAACCATTGTTTGGGCTAATTTGCTGTAATCTTCAAAAGATATAGGTTCACCTGTCTGAGCGTTTATAATAGGGGCAATTGCTACCATTCTTTCGTATTTTTTGTGCAAATCATCATATTTTTGGTCAATTGCACCTTCTTTTTTGTAGTAATTGGTGATTGTTTTTAATCCTGCATAGGCAAGTAATGCGGCCCCTGCTGCAATCAAACCGATTTTACCTTTTTTAGTTGTAGGTGCTTTAGCAAAATCTTTCAATGCTTTTTCTGCTTTTACTACAACTTTTTGTACTGTACTATTTGATGCAATCTTTTTTACTGATTCTTTTACTACATTAATAACTTCTTTTCCTATTTTTGAATTTTTAAAAGTATTAAATAAATCTTTTACAACTCTATACCTGCACCTGCTTTTTGTGCAAGCTTTGCTGCTCCTTCCGGGTTTACTTTAACTGCTTCTTTTATCAAAAACGGTGTAGCGGCTAATGCTCCTAACCTTACTGTTGTTTGAAATTTATTAAAATTATGTTCACCTTTTTGTGTTTTTGGTTTTGCTACTGTTGCTCCTGCAACTGTACCACCAACTAAACCCATTGTTGCTAATCTTCCTACTGCGCTAATCATAAATAAACCTACCTTTCAAAAAATAATTCTCCTATCTACTCATATATAAAGTATTTTTTTTGAAAGTAATTGCGTATTTGTAAAAAATTGCTTAACAATCTGTAATATTTGGGGCACTAGGATACTAAAATACATTCTTAGTGCCTTACTGCCTTAGCGCCTTACGGCCTTTAAACCTACATTCTTTCAGGCGCTGAAACTGCAATTATTTTAAGCGCATTTGCCAAAACTGTTTTGAATGCATAAATAAGTGACAATCTTGCTTTGGTTAATTCAATATCATCAGTAATAACTCTTGTAGAGTTGTAGAACGAATGAAATTCTCCTGCCAAATCCTGAACGTAGCGGCAAATTGTATAAACTTGTCTGTCGCGTGCAGAAGTTACTATTAAATGTTTAAATTCTTCAAGTTTTAATATAAGTTTCCTTGCTTCTTTAATTGTTAATTTAATAATATTTTTATCAAAGTTGTTCAGCATACTGTTAAAGTCGTTTTCTGAAATTATTGGAGTCAATTCTTTTCCGTTTTCCGTATCAATTTTCGGCAGAGTTGCGTTTCTTATGATTGAGCATGCTCTTGCATGTGCATACTGAACATAGAATACTGGGTTTTCATCGGATGATTTTTTTGCAAGTTCAATATCAAAATCAAGTGTTGTATCAATATTTCTCATTGTCATCCAAAATCTTGTCGCATCAACTCCGACTTCGTCAACAAGATCTTCTAACGTAACCATGTTTTTGCGTTTACCCATTCTCACTTCGTTGCCGTCTATAACAAGGTTAACAAGCTGTCCTAAGAGAACTTCAAGTTTATTTGGGTCATATCCCAATGCTTCAAGTGATGCCTTAACCCTTGGGATGTATCCGTGATGATCTGCGCCCCAAATATCTATCATTCTGTCAAATCCGCGTTCTAATTTTTCTGCGTGGTATGCAATATCAGCTGTTAAATATGTATTAGAACCGTCTACTTTTTTAATTACTCTGTCCTGGTCATCTCCGTAATCTGATGATTTGAACCAGGTTGCGCCGTCTTTTTCATAAATTTTACCTGAATCTTTAAGCTTTTCAACGTAGTGTGCAACTTTTCCTGAATTATGAAGCGTAAGTTCTGAATAAAAATTATCAAATTTTACGTGTAATCTGTCTAACAAATCTCTCTGAACCTTTTCTTCATATTCTTTTGCAAAATCACAATATACGGATAAATCTATTTTGTCTGCATTATTCTGAACGGAGCTGAGATTTTCTTTATTTTGTTCAATAAAGGCCTTCGCAACAGGGATTAAATAATCGCCCGGATAATAATTTTTTCTTTCTTCTTCATCTGTCGGGAAGTCAATATTTATTCCAAGTTCCTGTTTAACCCTTATTACAAGTGAACGACCGAGTTTTTGAATTTGAGAGCCGGCATCATTTATATAAAATTCCTGATAAACTTCGTGACCGTAGAATTTTAAGAGATTTGCCAATGCGCTGCCCATCGCTGCCCATCTGCCGTGCCCAATGTGGAACGGTCCTGTCGGATTTGCTGAAATATATTCAAGAATAATTTTTTCAGTTTGCGCATTTTCAGGACGTCCGAAGTTTTCTTTTTTATCAATAATTTCTTTTACGAGGTTCGTTAAAAGTGTTTCACCTGCTCTAAAATTGATAAAGCCGGCAACAACCGTGTATTCATTATCTTCTTTATCGATAAATTCTAAAATAGAATTCGCAATCATTGGAGGTGCTATTTTAGCGTTTCTGGCAAGTGATGATACATTTATAGCGAAATCTCCAAAATCAGGATTTTTAGGGCGTTCAACAATAAGCGAACCCTTTTGGTATTCAGTCATTTGCCCAACTTTACCTTGTTCTGTTGCTTTTATTAATGCATCTTCTACT
>CACXAK010000051.1 GCA_902765655.1 uncultured bacterium
TTGTTAAAATCATATGAGCCGTTTTTTTTTTTTTTTTTGATGTCCATGTTGTCCATAATTTAAACTCCGCTATTAGAAAAATATAAATAAGTTAATACATCTTTCAACGACATGATTAGGAAAAAACTTTAAAAATAATGAGAATATGTTAAGATATATAAACAAATATTTTAAAACCATAAATAGCATCCAAATGTTTCAATGCAAAAATATTATCATTTACATAATGCCAATAAAATTATCCTTTGGCATTCAAGATGTAATGATTAGAATCTGGTAACCATAAATTTGAATTTAACACAATTACCACTTTTTATCCATCGATTTGATGCTGACTTCGACTCTATCACCAAAGCCCTTATTCAGAGTGCTTACAAGCTCATTTGTCGTATTTACCCAAAACATTGAAGAGGTAAGAATTTTAGATTCTCCTGTTAAATCCGACATCTTAAACATCACAGGATCTGAGCCCTTGAATTTGCACAGCATCTGTTTCAAAAGCATAATTTCTTCGTATTTAAATTCATCTTTCAATTCAACAGTTACAATATTTGTATTATCAACCGGCTTTACTGTATCTACAAGAATAATCGGCGGTTCATCGTCACTTCTTCTGCTAACTTTGCCTGATACAATAATTCTCTGCTCATTTTGCATTAAATCGCCATATTCGGCAATTTTTGAATTAAACGCAAGAGTATCAATTTTACCTGTTAAATCTTCAATAGTAACAAATCTGATAAACTTCGTCGGATCTGTTTTTTGCGGAATCTGACGCGTTGCAGTGACAAGTCCGCAGATTGTAACAGACTTATCATTTTCAATATCAGGGATTTGAGAAATTTTATGTGTCATCAAAAACGGTAATTTCTCACGAATTGTTGAAAGCGGATGGCTTGTGACATAAAAACCCAAAAATTCTTTTTCAAATATCTGAATCTGTCTTGCGTCATATTCTTCATCAGAACCGCCAAGATTGAATTTCGCACTATCCACAGAAACACTGTCACCGAGCATATCAAATAAACTGCCCTGCCCGGATTCTTTCTCTTTTGCCTCTTTTGAAGCCGTTGAAACGATATAATCGATATTTTCCATTAATTGCTTACGGCTTTTTTCAATCGATGAGAACGCTCCTGCTTTAATTAAACCTTCTAATGTGCGCTTATTGGCACATTTCACATCAACACGTTTTATAAAATCATAAATTGAAGTAAACTCGCCGTTTTCTTCTCTCTCTTTTATAATATCGTCAACGACACCTTCCCCGACCTGTTTGATTGAAGCAAGTCCGAAACGAATATTGTGTCCGTCCGGAGCATATTCAGAGAATGATTTATTTATATCAGGAGGAAGAACTTTGATTCCGTATTTTAAAGCTTCTTCAATATATGCCTGAGTTTTTTCCTGATCCCCGCCCACACTTGTTAACAATTCAGACAAATATTCAACGGGATAGTGACATTTTAAATATGCAGTCTGATATGCTACAAACGCATAAGCAGATGAGTGCGCACGGTTGAAACAGTATGCTGCAAAGTTTTGGATTTGTTCAAACAGAACCTTCGCGTCTTCCGGTTTCATACCGTATTTAGCAGACCCCTCAATGAGTTTACCTTCCTGAGCAGCCATAGCTGCAGGATCCTTGTGACCCATCATACGGCGAACCTGATCTGCTTGCCCGAGAGAATAATCAGCCATAACCTGGAAGATTTGCATAATCTGTTCCTGATAAACCATCGTTCCGTATGTATCTTTTAAAACGGGCTCCAATCTTGGATGCGGGTATGTAATGGCTTTTCGGCCATGCTTACGGTCAACAAATTCATCAACCATGCCTGAGCCCAAAGGTCCCGGACGGAACAATGCAACTAACGCACCTAAATCTTCAAATACGTCCGGTTGCAATTTTTTGACCAAATTAGTCATTCCCTGAGATTCAAGCTGGAATACCCCGACGGTTTCTCCTCGGATTAACATATCATAAGTCGGCTTATCATCAAGAGGAATATGGTTTATGTCGACATCAATACCCTGACATTTTTTTATAAGCTTAACGGTTTTTGAAATCATTGTAAGGTTGCGCAATCCCAAAAAGTCCATTTTCAGAAGTTTCATTTTTTCAAGAATTTCTCTGTGATATTGGGTTACGACAACTCCGTCTTTACCATGCTGAACAGGTACGATTTCATCTAACGGCTTATATGAAATTATGACACCTGCGGCATGCATACCTGTTGCATTCTTAAGCCCCTCAACATGCAAAGCGGTATCAACAAGCCGTTTTACTTCTTCATCAGTATCATACAGACGCTTTAACTCCATACCTTCCTGCAAGGCATCGGAAATTTTTGCGCCCGGATCACCTGAAATTAAATCAGAAAGTTCCTTACTTCTTGCATACGGGATATCAAAAACCCTTGCAACACTTTTCATAGCGTTGCGGGCAGCTAAAGTATTAAAGGTTATAATCTGACAAACCTTGTCAGCACCGTATTTTTGGACAACATAGTCAATAACTTCCCCGCGTTTGTCGATACAAAAGTCAGTATCAATATCAGGCATAGAGAATCTTTCCGGATTCAAAAATCTTTCAAACAATAAATGGTGCTCAATCGGGTCCAAATCCGTAATATCAAGACAATATGCGACTAATGACCCCGCAGCAGAACCTCTGCCCGGGCCGACAGGAATATCATGAGTTTTTGCATAATGAATAAAATCCCAGGTAATGAGGAAATATGCACTAAAACCCATTTTCTGAATAATTCCGAGTTCATATTTTGCCCTGTCCTGAAGTTCTTTTGTAATTTTATCTTTACCATATTTTCGTTTCATGCCCTGAGTTACAAGGGATTCAAGATATGTATCCGTTGTGAATCCGTCAGGGACAGGAAAATCAGGCAGCGGAGCTTTCCATTCAACAGTTATTGAGCATTTTTTACATATATCAACCGTATTTTTAATACATTCATTAAATGTTTCACCATCCATCCAACGAAATGCTTCCCGCAATTCATCAACCGTTTTTACATAAAATTCATTATTAGGAAAATGAAAACGATTCGGGTCGGTTTTAGAAGATTTTGTCTGCATACAAAGCAACGTATCATGCCAGTCTGCATCTTCTTTTTTCAAATAGTGTGAATCGTTTGTGATAATCATTTTGATGCCAAGCTCTTTGGCTAATTTTATCAACTCAGGATTCGTACGTTTCTGCTCATCAAGACCGTGATCCTGCAATTCTATATAATAATCTTCCCCAAACAAATCCTGATATTTTTTAGCAACTGCCTTTGCACCCTCATAATCGGTTTTTAATAAATTCTGAATTACTTCACCTGCAAGACATGCACTGCAGCAAATTAAACCTTCATGATATTTTTCTATAAGCTCAAAATTAATACGCGGTTTTACGTAAAAACCATCAATATGAGCTATAGAAGATAATTTTACAAGATTTTTATAACCTGTATTATTTTTTGCAAGCAAAATCAGGTGGTAACGCGGATTATGCGCCGCATTACGCTCTGATATATCACCGTCATGAACATAAAACTCCTGCCCGACGATAGGGTTGAAAGTGTTTGGCTGATACTCAGGGTCTTCCTGCATTTTTTCTTTTTCTTTTGCATTAATTTTGTCTGCCTCTATGTACAAATCCATTGCACCATACATTACACCGTGATCGGTTACGGCAACCCCCGGCATATTGTGTTCTTTGCAGAACTTACACAAATCCCCTATTCTTATAGCCCCATCAAGCAACGAATATTCCGTGTGCAAATGAAGCGGTACATATTGCATTTCATCAGCCATATTTAAAGATTACCAAGAACAAAAATTCAAAAAAATGATTTATTAAATTGTTTTAAGATATTTTATTTATAAAAAAAATTAAAATTATAAGAAAGTAACAAATTATTCAATCTGCGCACAATGCAAAACCGTCATTCTGAGGGTAAAATTTTAAGATTCCACGGGCTTCGCCCTCTGAATGACACAAAATTTTACCCGAAGAATCTGTTACTCGAATAAAACATGAGAAATATCATAAATAAAAAAGGTGGGCACGCTTATCGCTTTGCCCATCCTACATTGCTACATTTATTTTTACTGTTGGGTTTCACCAAACCTACAATTCTATTTTAAATTCAGAGTTTACGCCGTTTTAAATTTGGATTTACAATTCGTAATATTTACATAATTTCATTCTTTTCATATATTATTGTATAATACTTTTGAGGTATTTTATGAAAAAAAATGAACTTGATTTGACTGTATTAAAAAACAGCTTTGAAACTTTGACTCAATGCTATGAGGATTTTTGCGCCGAAAAAGATGACAAAATAAAAACTTATATCAAAGATTCATGTATAAAAAGATTTGAATATACTTATGAAACAGCAAAAAAAATAATGAATAAATTCCTTAAAAAAGAATATGACAAAGAAGAAAAAGACTTAACTATTAACAACATATTCAGAGAGATGTTTGCTTTGGGTTTTATAGAAAACTTTGAAAATTGGGTTGATTACAGAGAAAAAAGAAACACAACATCTCACGAATATAATCTTGAAAAAACATATATTATAATGGACATTGTTCCAAACTTTATCAAAGACATTGAATTTTTAATCAACAAACTTGAAAATACACTAGAGGACTGATGATTAAAGGGATTACACAAAGCGAAGAAAAAATAATTAAAGATATTCTAAAAGATTATCCGTATGAGTTTTATTACTACGGCTCCAGAGTAAAAGGTGATTATACAAAGGGCTCGGATCTGGATATTCTTATTAAAGATGGCAAAGAAATTCAACAAAATACCATCGAAGAAATAAATTTAAAATTTAATGAAAGTATTATCCCATACAAAGTAAATTTTTCGGATTTTACACTAATGGATAAAAATTTTTATGAACTTATAAAAGAAGATTTGGTGAAAGTTCTGTAATGTTTTATTTTGACGAAATTGGCGGAAAAAAGATTTTAAAATCTGATTTGATTAAAAAAGCAAATGCATTTTTTACAACAAGAGAGATTTGTATATGTGACAAAGGAGAAGACAAAAATGTCGAAACAGAAAACAATAAAAAAATTATTGAAAATCACATTAAAACAAGACTTATTTCCCCAATTCAGACACACAGCGCAAATGTAGGTACAGCCATAAAAAATAAATTTGATTACCCTGATACCGACGGTTTAATTTTGACGGATAAAAACCTTGCGATTTTTTTAAATTTTGCTGATTGCACACCATTGATTTTTTACGATGAAAAACAAAATATCGGAGCGGTTTCTCATGCCGGATGGCGTGGAACTGCGCAAAAAATCGGAGTAATAACTGCACGGAAATTAATCGACGAGTTTGGTTCAAATCCGAGAGATATTTGTGTTTTAATCGGCCCTGCAATTTGCGGGAATTGCTATGAAGTCGGGATAGATGTTTATAATCATTTTAGTCCGTCATTCCTGCCGCCTGCACCTGAACAAACAAAAAATATTAAAATTGATTTAAAAGAAATTAATAGAAAACAATTAACCCAAATCGGGATAGAAAAAATTGATATTTGCCCTTATTGTACTTGTTGTGATAATGAATATTTTTATTCTTACCGCAAAGAAAACGGCACAACATTAAGACACAGTGCAGTTTTAAAATTAAAATAACTATTAACATTTGTAAAAATATTGCTATATTTGTAGCAAAATTTTTATGGAAATGATATTTATAAAATGTAGTAAGGTCAGAAGGTGTGTGATTTTATGAAAAAATTTTTATTATTACTTGCAATTTTTGTATTTGCCGCTTTGGAAGCGAATGCATCAACAGCGTATGTAAAATTCAATAATGCCGGTTCACCTGTTACTGTTTCGAGAGGATATAGCGCTCCAATTAATATCAGATCTCCAGAGGTGAATAATTATTCCAGACCTGCAAGAACGGTTGTTCCTGCTCGCCCTGTAGTACCTTATGGTTACAGATCAAGATATGCATATATGCCGCCAATGCCATATTACAATTATCCTGTTCCGGTTCACACCGCAGAAGCAACGCAACCTTCAAGGTTAGATAGCAGCAGCGCTCCGTCTATTCCTACCAAAAGCTACAAAATGAACGGCGTTACTTATTATAACTAATTTTTCCTCTATCATTTGCAAAAGATTCTTTTCTGTAAGATAATTGAATTACAGAAGGGATATATAATGGCAAATATTTTAGTATATGAACTTGACGGAAAGATTTATATAAATCTTACAAACAAATGCACAAATGATTGTATTTTTTGCTTAAGAAAAGACAAAGACGATGTAAAAGGTCAGCAGTTGTGGCTGGATAATGAGGACTCAACAGCAGATGATGTAGCTGCTCAATATGAAGAAATTCTTCGGCTAAAACCCTGCAATGATAACAGTGAAGTTATTTTTTGCGGATACGGAGAGCCGCTGCTTAAATTAAACGTACTCAAAGAAGTAGCAAAATACATCAAAAAAAATTATCCGCAAACAAAAACCAGAATAAATACAAACGGTCATGCAAACTATGTATACAAAAGAAATATTGTTCCGGAATTAAAAGGATTGATTGATGTTATTTCAGTAAGCTTAAACGGAGAATCATCCGAAGAATACAATGAACTTTCTCAACCCAACTTCGATAATGCTTATGACGAAGTTAAAAAGTTTATAAAAGAATGTTCTGATAACGGATTTGAAACTATTGCAAGTGTTGTCGACGGCTACAAAGGACGACATTTGAATCTTGAAAAGTGTGAAAAAATTGCAACAGAATTGGGTGCAAAATTCAGAGTGCGAGAATGGATTCCTAACGGATACTAAGGAGTGATTTATGAAAGTTCAACAAATAAATAATCAGCCAAATTTTCAGGGATATATAACTGTAAACGGATTAAATAAATCTCAGCAAAAGGTATATAACGGAATAAAAAATATGCTTGAGGACAAAGTTGGACATCTGGATCATACGATTTTGCATATTAACGGAAGTATTTCTCCTTACATGATAGGTTCTGATCCGCACATTAAGCCAAAATATGTTATTTTGCATACACAGGTAAAATCAGCAACAAAACCAACAGCAAGCACTTATATTGACACTTTAAACCCTAATGACTGGCTCAAAAAAACAGATAAAGTAGTACTTGCTCATATTGAATCAGATTTATACCAAAAAGCCAAGAATGGAGAATTAGAAAGCTTTTGGACAAAACTTAAAAACAAATTTTCCAAATTATTTAAAAAGGGCAAATAAAAACTAATGTAACTTGGATTAAGAATTAATAAACTTCTTTTACTTTCCCTACGGCTTCATTGGGATCATAATTACGAATTTTTGCTCTTATTTCAAATAATCTCAGGTCTTTACCGTAAATATTCGGTGCATCCTTACCGTTTACGTCAATTATACCCTTTATATTATTATTCTTAATCTGTGGCTTCATACATATTGCAGGGCCGTTTATATTCAGAAACACCGACAATCTCCCGCAAAAATTTCCCGGGCTTCAAACTGTAATCAGAAAGCTCCTTATCCGAATATAACGGGGAATGGAAATAATCTGCACCGTTTGTAATCATTACAGTAATCGCTTCTTCCAACCTCACGATTGCATTATCATAAGCAAGATTTAATGTTTTCAGCTTATATGCCGCTATACCTCTTAAACCCAAAATAACAGTTATAATAACCATTACTGTCAAAATTATCGGAGATTTCAAATCCACAGATGCTTTTCTTTTATTATTAAAATTTACCATTTGATTTTCACCCGTAATAATTATTTTTTTATACTCAATCTTTCCAATGCTCTGACAAAGCGTACAATTTTTGATTCGGTATCAGCTGTTATTGAATCAACCAAAATCGTTTTACAGCCCAAACGCTTTCCGCACAATATATCTGTCAACGGTCTGTCACCAACCAACACGCAATCTTTAGGATTTACATTGTGTTTTGCAAGAAACTGTAAAACTATACCCGTTTTTGGCTTACATGCATGAAATAAAACAGGGAAATGCGATATTTCACTGACTTTTTTGATATATTCAGGATTATTATTATTTGAAACAACAGCCATAAAAAATTTTTCCTGAACTCTTTTGATAAAACTGTATATTTCATCCGTATAAGTACCGGATTTTGACGCCATCAGGGTTGAATCCAAATCAAACAACATTGCTTTAATTCCCTGATTTTGAAGTTCATCAAGGTTTATGTCATAAATACTTTTTAAATTATAATCCGGTTTTATAAACATTACGCATATTCCTTTATTCCAACTGTTCTTGCCATTGCGTACTTATAATTCTGCGGCTCTTTTACAAATTTTACATATACTTCTGCATTTGTATTGCCAACTTCAAGTTCAAGTCCGTTTTCGTCATAAATTCCCAAAATTTTTGTAGTAAATTGCTCTGTTGGAGTGATTATCTCAATTTCGTCATTAGGCAACACTTTATTTTTTATTTTTACAAGGAATAAATCTTGTGCATTAATTTTTTCTTTCCCGTGAAATTCAAACAGAAAATCTGCCCCTGCAAGACCTTTTGACAAATCATAACTATACCCGCCTGAACCGTCACCCAAAGAAAAGCCCGTTGTATAACCTCTATTTCCGACTTTTTTAAGTTCTAAGAAATATTTTTCCATATCTGCGTTTGGATTTTGATAAATTTCATCAATTGCAGCACGATACGTTTTTGCAACAGCAGAAACATAATAAAGACTTTTGGTTCTTCCTTCGACTTTGAATGAATCAACTCCCGCATCAATCATTTCTTTTAAATGGTGCACAAGACACAAATCATTAGGGCTTAAAATATGTGTTCCATGAGTGTCTTCATTGATTTCATAATATTCCCCGGGTCTTGTTTCTTCAACAAGCTTATAACTCCACCTGCATGGCTGGCAGCAATTGCCCTGATTTGAAATTCTTTCGCCTTTTGTAAAATAATCACTCAGCAAACATCTGCCCGAATAAGAAACACACTGTGCACCGTGTATAAAACATTCAACCTCCATATCGGGAACTTTGCTTTTAATTTCCGCAATTTCGGGAATTGAAAGTTCTCTTGCCAATACAACCCTTGTTGCTCCCATATCCTGCCAAAATTTTACACATTCGTAATTTAAAATATTTGTTTGGGTACTTACATGCAAATCTGTATTTGGCATATATTTTCTGAGTATATTCATTATACCGAAATCACTGACCAAAATTGCATCAGGATTTGCATCTTTTATGATTTCAATACATTCTTCCAAATGTTTAATATCTTTGTTAAAAGCAAAAATATTCAGCGTCATATATGCTTTTTTGCCGTATTTGTGCGCCAAATCTATTGCTGTTTTAAGATTCTCAAAGGTTATAAGTTCACCCTTTCTCATTGCTCTCAAGCTGAAATCAACAACACCCAAATAAACAGCATCTGCACCATAATTTACGGCATATTCTAATTTTTCCAAGTTGCCCGCAGGCAACAACAATTCAACTTTTTTCATAGTAATTAAATGATAATAAAAAATAATTAAATAATCAACCAAATAGGTGATGACCTTTTCTTCTAAAAATGGAAAATAGAAATATAGATTTAAGAAAGAGAGAATAAAATATGAGAACAATAACAAACGCAACCGCAACTATCAAAGAAATCTGGTCATATCAACACCCTGTAATGCATACATGGTTTTTATTCAGCGCCGTTTCTTTAGGTTGCATGTTTACGGTATTGTTCTTGGCATTTTAGAATTTATAAATATATTCGCAACCCCCAAATTACTAACAGGCATCGTTTTATACGATACCTGTTTTTCGTAAAAATATGTGGAAACTAAAATTCCCGCAAGATTTTTATAATTTTATAATTCAAATTCTTCTTTTGACATTTTTTCGTATTCTTCGGGAGTAACAGTATCGCAGGTCATACCGTCTTTTTGCATCGCTTTTTTAGCAAGCTTTGGAAGGTCATTGGTCAATTCTTCCGAAGCACAAATCAAATCTCTGTTTTTTTGTTCTGCTATTACCCGAATTGTAACTTCAGACGGGGAGCCGTCTTTACCTGCAGCTTTTTGAACATCATAACTTGCCCAATCATCAGGAATATCTTTAACATATTGATAATCTTTATCTGAACCCAGACGTTTATCTATCTCAGCACGCAAAACCTTTTCTACATAATCTTTTTGAGATGTAAAATGACATGGATGAACTATATCTTCACCGATAACTTCTTCAGGATCTCGTTTTTCGTATTTTTTGAATAATTTGGCCGCAGTTTGCAGATGATTTAGTTCTATTGCCAAAAATTCTTCCCAAATCGGCATAAGCATTTCATCTTTTTCGTCAGTCATACAATTGTGGTAAGTGCAGACTTCCGTAAATTCGTGCATAAGTAATTTTTCATAGAAGGATTCAGACGGATCAATTAAAGATTCATACATCGTGACATGTTCTTCTTCAACATCTTTGATTTCCGCATAAGTTTCTCTCAACAGTTCACTTCCATAAGCAAATCCGTGTTCTCCGTAGTAGTTGTGGGTTTGTTGCTCTCCCGCAACAAGAGTTAAAATATTAACTTTTGTCTGAGCAGATGCAGTTGCTTTATCGTAATGCTTGCGAAGTCTTATTATATTGCAGTTGTGATGGTTTTGTGTCGGACGCCCTAAGATTACATCTGTCTGGCCCTGTACAACGGCATTCGGAGTAATACCATGTATCATATAAGCCCATTGAGAATATCTGTATAAATGGTCAAAATCTTCCAACAATCCAAAATCAAATGTTTCTTTGACATAAGGATCGGGTTCATTCTGTGCCATCCAGGCAGTCAGATCAACCGCAACCTGCTCATAACCCAAAGTCGTTTCCAAAACTGACTGATCGCATGGTGCAAGCCAGTTTATTGTTGTTTGCTGCGCATCTTCAATACGTTTTGTTTGTGCTAAAAATTCCAGTGTATCTTCGTCCTGGCAAACTCTTGCAAAATTATGTTTAAAATTCCACGCTTCGACTTCTATTCCGTTCATCAAAATCTGACGGGTTCGGGAATAACAGTTAACCTCGTTTTTGTTGTATTTTCTGTGCGCAATATCATGCCAGGTGCGTACTTGTTTTTCTAATGGTAAACCTTTTTCTTTTAAAGCATTAAAAGTCATTTTATTTTCTCCTTTCAATCAGTAAAAAAATAAAATAAGTTTTTAAGTTTTTTAATTAGATAACAAGGCAAACCTCAATTACCAAATTTTTGCTATAATACATATATGTTTAACATCAATGAAAATGATATTCCGTATCCTTATGAGCGGTTCAGGGCAAGATTGAAAGAGGGAGAATCTTTTGCCGTAACCGGTCTGACGACGTTTTTACGGCTGTTTTTACTCTCAAAAATCAAAAAATACGCAAAGAAAAAGGTTTTGATGGTAACTTCAACTGAACAAACCGCTCTGAAATATCAAAGCGATTTGAAAACCATTTTTGATTTGGATGCGCAAATAATGCCTTTTCAGGATGTTTCAATGTACGAAACAATAAACCCGAATTTATATGATTATGCAAAACAAGTCGAACTTTTGCTTGAAAAACCTGATGTAATTCTTTGTCCTGTAAAATCACTGCTTGAAAAATTCCCTAACGCCGATTTCTTCAAGAAAAATTGTCTTAAAATCAAAGTCGGCGATACAATTGATTTGGGTAAATTTTCAAGACAGCTTGTGAATTTGGGTTACAAAAAAACTACAATGGTTAGTGATATTTCGGAATTCAGCATAAGAGGAGATATTGCAGACGTTTATTCTTTAAATCCACATCCGGTACGTATAGAACTTTGGGGTGATGAGGTCGTCGATATTCGTTATTTTGATAATGAAACCCAAAAATCAATTGAAAAAGCCAAAGAAACAACAATTTATCCCGTTTATAAATTCATTACTGCAGGTCAGGAAGATTTAGTAAAAGAATTACAAAGCGAACTTGACGATGACACCCCTGAAGAAAATTATTTTGAAGGCATTGAAGTTTTTCAAAGTTGTTTTAACAAGCAATTAACAGGTATTTTAGATTACTTCAAAGATTATGTTTTGGTTTTTGACGAAACAACTGAAATATATTCAAAATACGAATTACTTGATGATGAATGTGAAAAAAGAAAAGAAGATTTACTCAAGTATTCTGCATCAACCCCTCTACCTTTGGGAGAGGGAGCAGTTGCAGGCGAATTTTTGAGCCGTGCAAATGCGGGTGAGGGTAATAATCTCAATAACCATTTTTCATATGAAGACTTTTTGAGAGAAACATCATATTTTCAAAAAATCGGATTAAATAATTTTATTGACGGAAGTATGTTTGATGTGATTGAATTTAACGCTCAGCCGTTACGGAATTTTGAGGCAAACCTTGATGATATTTCGGATTTTATAAATAGTTATGCAGCTAACACAACTCAAAATGGGAAAAGTGAATGGTCGGTCATTATAGCAACAAATTACCCGGAACGTGTGAAAGAAATTTTATCAGAGCGTGAAATTTACAATGTCGACTTTCAGAGTGCAACTGTTTGCGGCGGATGCATTTTAGAGGATTTTAAAACAATAATTATAACAGACAGGGAAATGTTTAATAAACGTCCCAAAGAAATCACATCCACCAAAAAATCTTATTACAAAGAAAAGCCCGAATTTATTGAAAATATAAACGACATAAAGCCCGGAGAATTTGTTGTTCACACAATTCACGGTTTAGGAATATACAAAGGGCTTTCAAAGCAGGAAATAGACGGACAGTTAAAAGATTACCTTACAATTGAATACGCAAATAAAGACCGTCTGCATATACCGGCAGAACAAATAAACCTTTTATGCCGTTATCGCGGTTCCGGCACAGCAAAACCCAAACTGTCAAAAATGGGCGGTCGTGACTGGGAAAACACCAAAACAAAAGTTAAAAAAGCTGTTGAAACAGTCGCTTATGATTTGCTACGGTTGTATGCAAGACGCAAAATGCAGGAGGGGATAGAGTTTTTACCTGATACCAACTGGCAGATTGAAATGGAGGAAGCTTTTGAATACACAGAAACTCCGGATCAGCTAAAAGCAATAACCGAAGTAAAATCCGATATGGAATCTTCTCAGCCGATGGACAGACTAATCTGCGGAGATGTCGGATTCGGAAAAACAGAAGTTGCAATGCGGGCAATTTTTAAAGCGATAACATCGGGTAAACAGGCGGCAGTAATTGTTCCCACTACAATTTTAGCTCTGCAGCATTTTCAGACTACGGAATAAAGATTCAGACCGTTCGGGGTGAAAGTTGAACTTCTGTCACGTTTTCGA
>CACXAK010000052.1 GCA_902765655.1 uncultured bacterium
TGGATGATTTGTGTAAGATGTCTTCTTACATGGCTTCCAAATTTAGACTGGAATAATAATGCACTTTTAAACGGCTTAAAATCATCGGTAGATTTATATCTTAATTTATTTAAAAAATTTATTCCGCCTGTCGGTCCGTTTGATTTTTCGCCTATTGTAGCCGTATTTTTATTAATATTTATTTGGCGTGTTGTATTATATGGTGTTGCATTTCTTTTTTCAGTTACAGGATTAATCGGATAGGTGATTTATGAAGATAATTATATACGGTGCAACAGAAATAGGATGTTTGCTCGCAACAGAATTTTTTGAAGATTGCGATATAACTCTTATCGATAAAGAAGAAAATCGCTCTGAAGAATTTGACAAACTTGATATTAGTTTTGTTTCAGGCAGTGCAACGGATATCGGAGTTTTAAAAAGGGCTGATATAAACGGAGCAGATGTTTTTATTGCCTGTTCGGGTTTAGATGAAGCAAATATTGTTGCATGTCTTACGGCTAAAAAAATCAGCGGGATAAAAACAATTTGTTTTGTGTCTAAGAAGGAATATCAAAATGTAATGGCTCAGGATAAATCCAATGAATATTTGGGAGATTTCTTTATTGATAATATTATCTGGCCTGAAGAATTGTTGACTCAGGAGCTCTTTAGAATCGTAACTGTTGCGCATGCGCTTGATGTTGAAAACTTTGCCGATGGAAAAGCGAGATTGCTTGAATATAAGGTAAAGCCGACATCTGTCATTGTCGGAAAGATGGTAAAAGATTGCGGTTTCACCAAAGATACCATTATTGTCGGAATTAAAAGAGGAGATCTTCTATTCATTCCAAACGGTTTAACTGAAATCAATGCGGATGACAAATTAATATTTATGGGAACGGCACGTTCATTGGATATTTTAGCCGGAACTTTTTTCCATGAAAAAGAAAGAGTAAAATCAGTTGCAATTATTGGCGGCGGAAATGTCGGTTATATGCTTGCCAAAAATCTTGAAGTAATGAAAATCAAATCAAAAATTATTGAAAAAAATTATGAGCGCTGTGAATTTTTATCTCAGGAATTAAATTCTACGCTTGTAATCAATGGTGACGGAACGGATTTGAAGCTTTTGGATGAAGAAGAAATCGGAAGTTGTGATGTTGTAATTTCTGTTACAAATAATGACGAAAGGAATTTGCTTTGCTCTCTGCTTGTAAAACAATTAGGTGTAAAACGTGTTATTGCAAGGGTTTCAAAAGTTTTAAATATTCCGTTGTTTGAAAAAGTAGGAATTGATATTGCAGTATCATCAAAGACTTCTTCAATTAATGAAGTTCGCAATGATTTGGATGAAGCGGATGTAGATATTCTTGCAACAGTTGAACAGGGAGAGGCAGAAGTTTTGGAAATTGCCGTAAAAAATGATTTTGACGGGAAATTGATAAAGGATATAAGATTTCCTGCTCCTGCAATTATCGGGGTTGTTCAGCGCAGAAGTCACGTTATAATACCAAAAGGGGATACTCAAATCCGAATGAAGGATATTTTGATTGTATTTACCAAGGCAGAGGATGCACAAAAGATTAAAGAGCATTTTAAGGTAGCATAGAATGAGATTTAATTATATAGCAAATGCAATAGGGTTATTATTGGTTGATATCGGGTTTATGATATTTATACCTTTGCTTGTTGCTTTATTATTTCAGGAATGGCGGTGTGCAGTTGCATTTTTTATTGCGGCATTATTCTCTCTTGTTGTCGGAGAAATTTTGCATAAAGTCGAAAAACGCTCAAAAGAAGCTGATGCTCTGAATGATATTAAACGTACCGAAGCATTAATTGTTGCATCTTTGGCTTGGGTGTTGTTTGGATTGATTGCATGTATTCCGTTTTTATTTAGCGGATTTAGTTTTATAGATGCATTTTTCGAATCCGTATCAGGGATTACAACAACCGGTGCAACAATTTTGACTTCATTTGATATTCCGAAATCTTTATTGTTTTGGCGTTCATTTATGCAATGGCTTGGCGGTATGGGAATTATAGTCTTATTTATTGCGATAATGCCTCAGTTTGCGGTTGCTGGAAGGCAGATGTTTTTTGCTGAAGCACCAGGGCCTACCGAAGAAAAATTTACTCCAAGGATTAAAAATACCGCATCTGCATTGTGGATTGTTTATTCTACATTAACTGTTCTTTGTGCTGTATGTTTGTATTTTGCCGGCATGAATCCGTTTGATTGTATTTGTAATGCAATGTCTACATTATCTGCCGGCGGGTTTTCACCAAACCCCGAAAGTATCGGCGGATATCATTCAAATTTAATAATCGGAATTATATTTTTATTCATGTTTATAGCCGGTGCAAGTTTTGTTGTTCAGTCAAAAGTTTTGACAAAAATGGATCCGCGTTTGTTTTGGAAAAGTGAAGAATTCAGATTTTATACAAAAATTATAATTACGATTTCAACAGTTTTGGCTGCTATTTTGTATTTTGAAAATAATTTTTCTATATTGCATTCATTTGGGGCATCATTCTTTCAGGTATTATCACTTGCAACTTCAACGGGATGTTCAAGTGAGGATTATCAGCTTTGGAGCTTAAATGCCAAGTTGATATTATTTATATCAATGTTCTTGTCTTCCTGTTCAGGCAGTGCGGGCGGTGGTGTAAAAATGACCCGTTGGCTTTTGATTTGCAAGTATATGAAAAATGAAGTATACAGAATTTTGCATCCGAATGCTGTTTTAAGCATAAAGATTGATAAGGTTGTTGTTCCTACAAATGTTATCAAGCAGACAATATTTTTTATGTTGGGATTTTTCCTCATATTTATTGTCAGTGCGATACTTGTTATTGCAATTGAGGGTGATATTGTCATCGGTGTAACATCAGCTATCGCATCATTAGGTGACGTTGGGCCTGCATTAGGACATGTAATTGGTCCGATGGGAAATTATTCATCATTATCATTCTGGACAAAGATTATTTTTATATTCAATATGTTAATCGGTCGTTTGGAAATTATTCCGTTCCTTGTACTGTTTAGAAAAGAATCATGGAAAATTAAACAAAACTAATAAATTTTTTAGTATTTTTTTATTCCGTAATTTTTCTGAAGTTTTTGCAAAGTTCCGTTTCTTACGGATTCATTAATTACGTTATTAACAATTCTGACTAAATCTTCTGATTCTTGTCCTTTTCGGAATGCGACAGCATAGGGTTCTCTTGAATATCTTTTGGGTAAAAGAACAAGATTAGCATCTTTTAATGATAAACCTATCAGTATTGTATCGTCAGAAACAATTGCATCTGCTTTCCCTTGTTTAAGTGCTTTTACGGCTTCGTTGTATGTTTTGTATCCTATGATGCTCACTCTTGGAACTGCAGCTCTTAAACTGGATTCACTTGATGTTCCGAAAACTATAATTGCTTTTTTGCCGTTGAGATCACGCAAACCTTTGATTTTGCTTCCTTTTTTTACCAAAACGGCCTGTCCTGCTATATAATACGGATCAGAAAAATCCATAATTTGTAATCTTGTTGGAGTAACAGACATTGTTGCAACTATCATGTCAACATCTTCGGAGAATAATTTCATCATTCTGTCTGAGGCAGTAACGGGTACAAACTTTACTTTTCCTTTTTCTTGAAAAATTTCCTGCCCTATCATATTTGCCAAATCAATATCATAACCGGTGTATTTTCCGTTTTTGTCTTTGAAACCGAAAGGATAAGTATCTGTTTTTATACCTATAATAACTTCTCCGCGTTTTGTTATATCATCTAACGTATTTACAACGGGTTCTTTTTGCGGCTTGGAACATCCGCAAAAGATAAATATTGTAAAAATCAGCAATAAAATTATTTTTTTATACATAAATAACCCTTTTTATAATGATAATACATTATTAAAAATTTTAGTCAAATTAAGAATTAATTTTTATATATGCCTTTAAAATTTTGTTTTCAAGGGTATCATTAATCGCTTTTTGCAACTGTTCCAAATTATACTCTGTTGATAATCCCTTAACTTTTACTTCTCTATTTTTGAGTAACTCAAAAGAATCTTTTAAATCGGCAGGAGAAGGAGAATAACTTCCCAAAACCGTTAATTCTCTGTAATAAATTTCATTGTTTGCGTAGCCGGTATTTTGCGGAGTGCTTGAAAATACAAGAATTTTGCCGCCGTCACGAACGTATTTTAATGCTGTAGACAATGCCTTATCTGATCCTGATGTCATAAAAACACAGTCTGCATTTATACTTTCACACAATTCATTAACAATAAATGCTTCAATGCCGTAACTGCGTAAAAGTTCTACTCTTGAAGAAATCAAATCACATCCGATAACATTCATTCCAAATGCTTTAAGAGCTTGTGCCATTAAAATTCCTATTGACCCCAAACCAATAACAAGAGCGGTTGAATTTTGGTTCAGATTAGCCCGTTTTACTGCTCTTATGCAACAGCCAAGAGGTTCATAAAACGCTGCTTCATCATCTGAAAGATTATATGGCTTTATATAGGCAACATTTTTCAGATGTTCTTCTGATACAAAAACAATTTCGCTAAATCCGCCGGGTTTGATGTTTGTTTCTTTAAAATGTCTGCACATTGATACATTACCGTTTTTGCAGTATTCACATTTCCCGCATGGAATGTGGTGAGAAGTTATAATTGTATCGCCGGTTTTAAATCCCGTATCAGAATTGATGTCGATAATTTGTGCAACAATTTCGTGCCCGAGAACTGTTCCGTCTTTGCTGATGTGTTGTTTTAGTTTCACGATATCTGAACCGCATAATCCGCAGCCCAAAACTTTGACCAAAGCGCCTTTGCGCCCGTCTAAAACCTCATCTTCTCTTTCTTTTACAACAATATTATTATTTTCAATTTGTGCAACTTTCATAAAACCCTCTTTTCGCTATTATATTAGCACAAATTTTCGTCAAATATATATTTTAAAAAATGTAAAAAATTTGACTTTTTATCATGACAAAATGTTTTTGTTATTCTAATATAATTTCGTGGAGGAAACATGTTAGAAATGATTGATAACAAGTCCGAAATTGATTTAACCTCAAAAAGTGCATTTTCAAGCGAAAATGATACGTTTACATCTCGTTCAATTGCGGCTTTGCTTGCAAAAAACACTGTTCCTTTTTCACATAAAAGAATCGCTGATAATTATCTTGTTATTAAAAAGATTTTCAAATTTCAAATCAGCTTAAACAGAATTACTAATTTAGAAAAATCTTTGCTGGCAAAATATGATTTCAATGTTTTGGAGTATACTACAATGCAGCAAATGTATAATGAATTAACACTTTTGCAGAAATGGTCAATGTCTGATGATGCAAAATTGAGAGAAGATTCAGACAGTATTTTACAAATCAGAGTTAATGAATTGAAGTATCTTGAAGCAAGCTCTTATGCGTCAATTTCTAACGAAATTTATAACGGCTATAAGGCATTACTCCAATATTTAAAAGAAATCAGCAAGTTTCAAAACGAATATAGTTACGGATACTAATTTTATCTTGTAAATTGATTTTGATAAACTATAATTTACTTGTCGTTGTATATAGTAAATTGAGTCGGTATTGTAATGCTGACTACAAGAAAGGAGCGTTATATGTGGGAAAAGGATATTAATATCAACGAAGTAAAAGAAATTCGCACCCGTACAACAGTTTATTTTGGTGTTGGTGCGATACAAAAAATTCATGACATCGCAAAGGATATTAAATCGAAAGGCATTGATAAAGTTATAGTAATGTCCGGAAGAAATGCGTACAAAGCAACAGGCGCTTGGGATGTTGTTGAAAGTGCGTTAAAAAATACCGGTATCGGGTATGTAAATTTTGATCAGGTTACTCCAAACCCAAATACACATCATGTAAATGATGCTGTCAAAATGGCGCGTGATTTTGGCGCTAAAGCTGTTATAGCAATTGGCGGTGGTTCTCCGACAGATGCAGGAAAATCTGTTGCTATTTTATTAAAATATCCTGATAAAACAGCAGAAGAATTGTATGATTTTTCATTTACGCCTGAATGTGCAGCACCAATTATTTCAATCAATTTGACTCACGGAACAGGAACCGAAACAAACAGATTTGCGGTTGTGACTAATTTGGAAAAGAATTTTAAACCTGCAATTGCTTATGATTGTATTTATCCGATGTATGCGATTGACGATCCGCAATTGATGACAAAACTTTCACCAAAACAAACAAGATATGTGTCAATTGATGCGGTAAATCACGTTGTAGAAGCAGCGACTTCTGCAGTTGCATCTCCGTATTCAATTTCACTTGCAAAAGATGTAATTGAATTGGTTGCAAGATATTTGCCAAAAGCTATTGCAAATCCTGATGATTTGGAAGCAAGATATTTTTTGGCCTATGCTGCTATGATGGGCGGAGTAAGTTTTGATAACGGTTTATTGCACTACACACATGCTCTTGAACATCCGTTGAGTGCTGTCAAACCGGAATTGGCACATGGTTTGGGTCTTGCAATATTGCTTCCTGCAGTAGTAAAAGCGATTTATAAAGATAAATCAGCGACTTTGGCAGATATATTAGCACCGATTGTTCCTGATTTGAAAGGTATACCGGATGAAGCGCAAAAAGCAGCAGATGGTGTTTATGCATGGTTAAAATCTGTTGATGTTCCGCAAAAGCTGGAAGATGAGGGATTTAGTGTTAATGATGTCGATAAGCTCACGGATTTGGCGTTCACAACACCTTCTTTGGACGGTCTGATTAATATAGGGCCAAGCGGAAATTCAAAGGAATTGGTCAGAGGAATTTATCAGAATTCATTAAAAGCGTAATGTAAAAAGCAGAGGGTGCGATATTTTTGCACCCTCTTTAATAAAATATAAAATAACCCCTTTACAAAAAAAATTTTTCATGTAGAATAAGTAATACGAAGGGTTTGAAAAAACCCCGAGTCCCAAGATAGCTTGGGGGATTAGCTCAGTTGGTAGAGCATCTGCTTTGCACGCAGAGGGTCAGGAGTTCGAATCTCCTAACCTCCACCATAAAAAGGACAATGACATTTGTTATTGTCCTTTTTATTTTGCAGTGTTAGGGATTGATGAGAACCTCCCAAAATGCGTTTAGCATTTTCTAGGAGTTGCGCGAGTGAGCTGAGGCTGGAGAGTTTTTGCAAAATGACGATTAGTCATTGAAGCAAAACTCGGAATTGCCGTTAAACGCGAACGAGCAAGAC
>CACXAK010000053.1 GCA_902765655.1 uncultured bacterium
ATTTAAGACATCCAATTCCCTTGATGTCAGGGGTTTTTCCTGTTCAAAGCGATGCATAACTTATAACCTCCTTAATTATCGCTCTTACTTAATTTATATTACTCCCTAGTAGTCCGAATGGGTATTAGTCTTAAGTACAATAATTTTATAGATTTTTCAATTTAGCTCTTTCTTTATCTATGCTTTTTTTGAGTAAATCGCTTATTATATCTAATTTTTCTTCAAGATGCATAAATTTAATCATGTTATTAGAAGGTTTGTAATTTTTTATGGATTTGCTTGCGGCATATTTATCCGAATAATGTTGTCCGGATTTGTATGCACCTATCTCTTCCATTAATTTATATCGGAAAAGTTGCAGTAAGTTTATTCTATCTTTTTTGTATTTTTTTAGTAATTTTTTTGTTTCGGATATACATTTTTCAGAGGGTTCAAAAGACTGAAAATGATCAACAAAAAATTGTTCAAAATTTTCATTTTTGGATATTTTTGAACTTTTAAATATTCTGCTTGGAACTTTTGGATGGGTAAAATAGCTGAACAGATGGTGTGCTTCGTGCATCAATGTTTCGAAACTTACTCCGCCGAATTGAACTTTTTTGCAATTCGCCTTTAAAAGCACAAAGTATCCTGCTATACCGGCAGGGATTGTATTTATTACTTCCTGTCCCAAAAATACAGAACCGTTATATTTTGTTTCTTCTTTCGGATATTTTTTTACTTGTATGCATTTGGTTGGTAATATTTCACATATATTTTTTTCTATGTAATCGAATTTAGTATGTTTGTATTTTTCTAAACGATTATATAATTTATCTTCCAGCTCGCGGCAATACCTGTCACGGCCGCTTACAGAACCGTCTCTTATAATTTTGGTGGATATTCTTGCTGTTCCGGTAATGCTTTTTATCATATCAGTTATAAAACAGTAAAATAAAATTTTTGCGCAAAAAAAGACGGGTGTTTTCCCGTCTTTTTATGAAATTATTATATTTATTTTTCTTCTTTTTTAGTTTTTTCTGATTTTATTTCAGTTTTTTTAGTTTCAGTTTCCGGTTCATCTTCTGCTTCCGATGTTTTTTGAATTTCTTTTTCTTCGGTTTCTTCTGATTCATCGTCTGAGATATTACTGTCATCTTCAGATTTATCTTCTGATGGTTCACTGTCTGCTGACTCTTCTTCAGAACTTTCTTCCTCTTCAGAATCTTCTTTATCTTCAGATTCTATTGCCGGTTCTTCAGTTTCGTTTCCTGTATTTTCTTCTGATTCTTCTTCATTTTCGCTGTTTTCTTTTGCTTTTTTAGCTTCTTCTTCCTCTTTAATTGCCTGTTCAATTTCAGCTTCGTCTTTTGCCCTGATTACAGGAATTGAAAGCATAAGAGCCATTTGTTCACCTTCTTGTCCAATGTTAAGATCAAGAGCTTCTTTATCAAGTTCTACATATTTTGACAAAACTCCGATAAGTTCACTTCTCATTCGGTTCATTATTTCAGGGGTTAAATTTGTTCTGTCCTGCATTAAAACGAGTCTTAATCTGTTGACAGCCGTATTTTTGGATTCATCTTTGACGTTTTGTCCAAATAAGCTGAGTATTCTGTTATAGATTTCTGCAAAAATATTATCACTCATATTAGTTCTCCTTTCCTTTATTCAGGAATTTTGAGAAGAACTTTTTAATTTTTGTAGATAATTTTGCTTCTTCTTCAAAATCAATAAGCGGTATATCTTCACCGATAATTCTTTGAGCAACATTCCTGTAAGCTCTGCCCGCCAATGAATCATCATCATTTACAATAGGTTCACCTTTGTTTGTCGATGTAATAATGCCCGTATCTTCAGGGATTATGCCAAGCAATTCCGCAGAAAGGATTTCAACAACATCATCTTTGCTCATCATATCTTTTGAGGCCGCCATATTAGGTCTGTATCTGTTTATTAGCAGTTTATAAGATTTGATTTCTTCTTTTGCTTCCAAAAGACCGATAATTCTATCTGCATCACGAACGGCAGACATTTCCGGAGTCGTAACAACAATTGCTTCAGTTGCACCTGCAACCGCATTTTGGAATCCCTGTTCAATTCCGGCAGGGCAATCAACCAATACAAAATCAAATTGTTCTTTCAATTCGTCACAAATATTTTTTAATTGTTCTTCAGTTACTGCGGTTTTATCTCTTGTCTGAGCTGCTGCCAAAAGGCAAAGATTAGGATTTTTCTTATCCTTTACAAGTGCCTGTTTTAATTTGCAGCGTTCTTCAACAACATCAACAATTGTATATACAATTCTATTTTCCAATCCCAATAACAGGTCTAAATTTCTCAAACCTAAATCGGTATCAACCATAACGACTTTTTTACCTGCTCTTGCAAGTGCAGTACCGATATTTGCGTTAGTAGTCGTTTTACCGACTCCTCCTTTTCCGGAGGTTATTACTATTACTCTTCCGGTCATTTATATCTCCTTAATTTTCCTGGTGTATCTTTTTAATAATTATGCTTCCTTTGTGAGTAAATGCCTCTTCCGGAGTGTACTCACTTGTTTTCTGAATAAACGGTAAATTTACCGTATCAGGGCGTCTTGCAAAAATTTCTCCAATTCTTATCTGAACCGGATTTAATTTTAAAGCTCTGATTCGTGTATAATTATTGCCTTCCGAACCTGAATGAACAATTCCTGCCAAAATCCCCCAAACTGTGACATCACCTTTAGCAATAACTTCTGCGCCGGGATTTACGTCTCCAATGATAACAATATTCCCGTCAGATGAAATACTTTGTCCGGAACGAACAGTTCTGCGAATGTATAGTGTCGGCAATTTCTCCGGTTCACTTCTCAATTCTTTTATATGTTCTTCTTCATCCGCACTTGGTTCCGGTTCTTCAAATTCATCATCACGATGAATTTCTTTTATTGAGTTATCGTCTTTTGGCTGTTCTTCTCCGAAAATATTATCCAGTGCCTGAACAACTTCTGCTTTGGGCTCTGTATCATTCCCAAAAGAAGGTGCAGAAATTTCGTTCGTGAATTCAGAAACTTTAATTTCCAAATTTGTCGCAGAATCTAATGTAGCTGCCGAGCAGGTGCTAATGCATGCTAATTTTGATTCCATCAGTTCTATCAATGTTTTTATACTTGTCAGTTCTTCCGGTGTTAAATCTATTGTCCCAAATTTTAAGCAAATGTGCTTCCCTTTTGCTTCAGGCATATCAAGTGTTCTTGATAACTCATAAATAACTTCGGAAATCTTTACGGCATGGGTTAAATCCACAATAAAGCCGTTATCTATATACCCCGTATCCATATCTTCCTTTCTAAAAATCGGTTACAATTAAAAATTACCCTAAAAAACATTAATCTTCAAGAAAATTTGTAGTTTTGTAATATGTGTAACAAAATGTTAAGAGGAACATTCTCAAAAAAGCAATTATTTATGAAATAAATACTTTATATATACAAGAGCAGAGTTATAAGGATTTAATCATGCAGAGCAGAGCAGTTGAAGCTGTAAACAGAACACAGGCCGCCACAGGTGATGTATATGTTCAAACTAATTTGACACCTGAAAAAGGTTCTATTGGTGCAACATTTGGTGCAATTATGAAAAATATACATGAGGCGGTATTTGCCGGTATTGGCTTGGATTATAATGTTTCAGAGGGCTATGCGCAAATAATGTCAAATCCAAATAATGCCATTGATGTAAGAGGCAAAAAATATTATCCTCATACAAGTATAGGGAATCTAAGACCTTATAACGAGGACGGTAACCCGTCAGGCGGATGTTTTTCATTTTATACAATGGGCTAATCAGGAGTAAAGATGTCAGAATCAATTAACGGTATACAATTAGGAGCAAAAATCGGGCAAAGTGCAGAGCTTTTGTATGGGAACCTGCCCGGATATGATATTGGCGTTGACGGCGGTCAGACTTTAAAATCAGATATGTATGCCAATAATCGTATTGCATTTGAAGATAGTCAAACTGATAATATTGGGCATCAGACTCCAAAAGCTGCTGATGTAAATACAAAAAATACCGTTACTCCTCAGTCGGAAAAACAAATAATGAATTTTTTAAAAGGGTTGGATAATTATAACAGGACAATGATTTAATAAAAAATATGTAATTATATGCTAATTTGAACTAAATTCATTGTAATTATTTTTTTTTCTTTCTTGAAGTTCTGTTTGTCGTAACGTTGGTGTTTTATTTTTGAAAGGTAGTTTTATTTTTTTTAATTTGCGATGGTGTAAAATATTTTGACAAATAAAACCCCAAGGATTTTTTACCTTTTTATATTATATGTAAATATTTTATTAAATATAATTTTATCCTTGGAGAAAACAGCCCCTAAATAGTACAATATAGTATAGGGCACTTATTTACTTATTTTGTACATCCGCAAAATTGATTGGATTTGTTTATTCAGACTTTGAATAAAGGAAGTGAGACTTTATGTAAAAGATTAAACACGAAATATAAATAGCAAAAAAATAATTAATTTTTCAAATTATCCAAAATGGGTTCAATATATTTTGAACCGAAAATTATCAAATCTAATATGACAATTAGCATAAATGTGGTTATGCCAATATTCTGCATTGCTGTAATTTTTTTATTACAGAGAAATTTTTGGTTGCTTATTTTGATTGAAAAAATTAACTCAAAAGAGTATACCAAAATACTTAGTAAAAGTACTAGGATACTCAATATCCCTATTATGTGGAGCAATAAAATCAATCCAAATAGTGAAGATTTTGTTAGTAAGCTTATTATTATCATAACTATAAACAATATTAATTCTAATAAGCCGTAAGCACACAAAATATTAAAAGCATAAGATTGTCGTAAATGATTTAAAAACATAGTTATAGTATACAAAAAAAAGGAGAAAAAACAATGAATAGCACAACAACTCAAAAACAATTTGACAACGAAATGAAATCCTTATCAATAGGTGTTTACAAAGGGAATGAAAAATCAATCCCAAAAGGTTGGATTAAAGTTTCAGAATATGACAAAAAGAGCGGATTTCATGGTGAAGCTTTTTACAAAGATGGAAAAGTCGTAATTGCAATGCGTGGAACAAACGACAAAGATGATTTAGCAAACGATGTAGATATGGCAAAGAAAAAATTGCCAAATCAATATGCTGATGCTCAAAAATTTTATGAAAAAGTTAAAAAAGATTTCACTAATCAAGAAATTGTTTTTACAGGACACTCATTAGGCGGCAGTCTTGCACAATGAATGTCAAATAAAACGGGACACGAAACAGTTACATTTAATGCTTATGGTGTGAGAGATATTTTGCAAGGAAATGTGAGAGATAATTTAGAGAACATAAGAAATTACGGAAATATAAACGATACGGTATTTAACAATAATATTGATAATCAACTTGGCGGTACTTATGTAATTAAAAAGAATTATGACGAAGATTCTGTAACAAAAGGAACTGAAGGATATATTGGAGGTTTAGACCCATATTTCCACCATAAAGCAGAGTGGATGGGAGATTTAGAAGATGCGGTTGAATACAAACCAAATCGTTTAGAAGGGCAAGTCAATATGGATATTGATTTTAAAGATATTGATACAAACAGAATCTTTACAAATGAAGAAATAGGGCAAATGTCATCTGATGAATTTGCCCGTTTAGAAAATTTTATAAATCAGCAATTGGCAGCAGGCAAAGTTATGCCTGAGGCACAAGCAAAACAACAAATGCAGGCAGGGAATTTAATTTATGTAAATTCATATACCCGTTCTGACGGAACACAAGTAAAGGGTTATTATAGGAGTAGACCAAGATTTTAGAAAAAATACCCTTTTAAAAGGGTATTTTTTCTTTTTTTAACATATTTACTTTTGTATATTTGATTTGTTATACACCAACAGTTGATTTTGATTTTTCAATGCAGGAAATCAATGTTGACGCAACTGTTTCCTGTTCTTCTCTTGTAAGTTCAGGGAACATTGGAAGAGAAATTACACATTCTGTGTTTGCTTCAGTTACAGGCAATGAGCCCTTACCCATTCCGAGCCAAGCATTAACTTTCTGGAAATGTAACGGAATCGGATAATAAAGCATTGCGCCAATACCTGCTTCGCCAAGCATTTTGTGAACTTCATCTCTGTTAGGAATTTTAACCGTATATTGGTGATAAACACAATATGTATCGTCAAGTTCTTTTGGAGTCTGAACATCTGCACATTTTGAAAATAATTGATTATAGTATGCAGCGTGCTCTCTTCTTGCGGTGTTCCATTCATCAATGTGTTTTGCTTTTACTCTTAAAATAGCTGCCTGAATTTCGTCTAATCTTGAGTTTACACCCAACTCATCGTTGTGATAACGAACCATAGAACCGTGGTTTCTCAATGCGATTAAATGATCTCTCAATTCTTCCGAATTTACTGTGCAAAGACCGCCATCACCCATTGTTCCGAGGTTTTTAGTCGGATAGAAACTGTAACATCCGATATCACCGAAAGTACCAACCATTTTGCCTTTGTATAATGAACCGATTGCCTGGCAGCAATCTTCAACAACTTTAAGATTATGTCTGTGAGCAATGTCCATGATTGCATCCATATCGCATGGCTGACCGTATAAATGAACAGGTATAATTGCCTTTGTATTAGGAGTAATAGCTGCTTCAATAGCTTTCGGGTCAATATTAAATGTATCAGGATTAATATCAACAAATACCGGTTTTGCACCAACCATGCCGATTGCTTCTGCTGTTGCAACAAATGTGAATGCTGTTGTAATAACTTCATCTCCCGCACCTATATTCAAAGCACGCAATGCAATATGTAAAGCGTCAGTTCCCGAGTTTAATGCAACTGTATATTTGCAGCCGATATAAGAAGCAAGTTCACTTTCCAATGCTTTAACATTTGGCCCTAAGATATAGCATCCGCTTCTCATAACTTCGCAAACTGCTTTTTCGGCTTCAGCACCGATTTGTGCGTACTGACGTTTTGAATCAAAAATAGGTATCATAGTTCTGTCTCCTTTATAATTTACACCTGTCGATAAAACTATTATACCACGCTTTTTAGCGTCTTAATATAAATTTTATATTTAATATACTTTTACATAAAACATATTATAATCACTAGTTGAGAGATTAAAACTTTCTACTTGTTCACTTTTCTTTTTGATTGCGACGCAAAAAGAAAAGTGAACCG
>CACXAK010000054.1 GCA_902765655.1 uncultured bacterium
GTTCTTTATTTAATATATTATCAATTATTCGGCATCTTTTTTGGCAAATGACTGATTTGCTCTTGAAGATATTTCTTCTTTTATTTTAGAAATAAATTCATCAATGCTAAATGTGCCGACTTGACCGATACCTCTTGCGCGAACGGCAACTGTACCTTCTTGTGCTTCTCTGTCGCCGACTACACAAACATAAGGAATTTTCTTGTCCTGTAAGGATTCTCTTATTTTGTAGTTCATTGATTCCGAACGATCATCTAATTGTACTCTAATACCTGCATCACGCATTTTTTTATAAACAATTTCAGCGTAATCTGTGTGTTTATCATTAGAAATAGGAACTACATTAACCTGAGTAGGTGCAAGCCATGTCGGGAATGCGCCTGCGTAATGTTCAATTAAAATACCATGGAATCTTTCCATTGAGCCAAAGATTACTCTGTGAAGCATCAACGGAGTTTTTAACTGACCGTCTTTGTCTTGGTATTTAATATCAAATCTGGCAGGTAAGTTAAAGTCTAACTGAATTGTAGCACATTGCCAGGTTCTGCCGATAGCATCTTTGACTTTAAAGTCAATTTTCGGCCCGTAGAATGCCCCGTCTCCTTCGTTGATGTCATATTTCATCCCTCGGCGTTCCATTGCTTCTTTCAAGCCGGCTTCTGCTTTGTCCCAATTTTCTATTTCCCCGACAAAGCTTTCAGGACGTGTTGAAAGTTCAACTTCAAATTCCATATTGAATATAGCCATTGTATCCGCTACAAAATCAATAATTGCATTGATTTCATCAACCAACTGTTCAGGAGTGCAGAAGATGTGAGCATCGTCTTGCGTAAAGCCCTGAACACGAGTCAAACCGGATAATGCACCTGATTTTTCTTTACGATAAACAGTGCCTAATTCTGCCATTCTTAGTGGTAATGAACGATAAGAATATCTGTTTGCCTGATAAATCAAAATATGGAACGGGCAATTCATTGGTTTCACAACGTATTGGTCGTCCGAATCCTCATCTTTTTGTACAAAAAACATATTTTCCTTGTAGTGATCCATGTGACCTGAAATTTCCCAAAGAGTAGATTTTGCAATTTGAGGAGTGTTAACGATTACATAACCTCTTTTGCGGTGTTCTTCTCTCCAGTAATTTTCAATCTGCTCACGAACGCAAGCTAAATTCGGATGCCACAATACAAGTCCCCCGCCCATTTCTTCACGGGTTGAGAACAGGTCTAATTGTTTGCCGAGTTTTCTGTGGTCACGTTTTTCTGCTTCTTCCAGAAATGTCAAATATGCCTGCAAATCCTCTTTATTCCAGTATGCGGTCGCATAAATTCTTTGAAGCATTTTATTTTTTTCGTTTCCGCGCCAATATGCGCCTGCAACTTTTAATAATTTGAACGCATTTGCTTTTATATATGATGTGTTTGGCAAGTGCGGCCCTGCGCAAAGATCATTAAATAAAGCATTCCCGTCTTTATCTTTTGTAATATATAAAGTCGGGTTATCGTTGCGGTGTTCTTCCAATAGTTCTGCTTTGTAGATTTCACCCTGAGATTTAAATTCATCAATTTGTGCCTGAACATCAGGAATTTCATATCTTTCAAATGTAAGATTTTGTTTAACAATTTCTTTCATTTTTTCTTCGATTTTGTCCAAATCTTCCTGTGTAAAAGCATGACCATCTGTCAAATCAAAGTCGTAATAAAATCCGTCAGCAGTTGATGGCCCGATTGCTAATTTTGCAGACGGGAATAAACTTTGAACAGCTTGAGCCATAATGTGAGATGTCGAGTGTCTTAAAATCGACAAAGTTTCGTTGTTCTTTTCCATATTCAGTTTTACCTTTCTATCCTTTTGGAGTAAATATAATTATAATGTAACAAACACGCTACTTTATAATTTTGCATCCTAACATTGGACAACATTTATTTACCCTGAGGTGGATCCCTCAAACAAATACAAAAATATTATATAGCAAAAAAATTATTTTTGTGTTTTATAAATGTAAAAGGAGTATAAATATGCAGACAAATTTAAGTGTAAACAAAGTTCAGCCGGCTTTTGGCATAAGTGTATCTGATAACTTCGTAAAAGCGGCTCATAATTATTTTAACGGAGTTGAATACAGACCATGGAGAGCAGAAGTTTTTGATAAAAAAGTCGCTCAAATGTTCAATGAATTCGGATATGACGAATTCAAAATTTCCTACAAAAAAGAAGATATTGACGGTAAAAGAATGCATTCTTTGTATGCGGGAAATGGTGAATATAAAGTTCCGTTAACTCATAAGGATAAATTTAGAAAAGTCATAGAAAAATTTCAGAGAATGAATAAAGGTGAGCTATATATTAAAATCAAACAATTCCGTCAGGAGCATCCCGAATTAATGCCTATAAAAAAAGAAATCAAAAATGTAGATACAGATTAACAAAAAAACTCTCCGTTCGGAGAGTTTTTTAGAATCTGAAATCACGTTCACCGTGTTCAATTTTTTCAAGATATTCTGCTGTTTTATCTTTCACCACTTCAGTTGTTTCAAGTTCGGATAATTCTTTTTTTATAAGTTCATACCCGATTTTTTTTGTTTCATCGGATGCGTAATCTTCAAGATATTCTTTTAATGTTATGAGTGCATTAGGATGGCAGAAATTATGGATTTGCTTATCTTTGCAAATTTCCATAAATTTATCGCCGACTCTTCCTGCTCTGTAACAAGCAGTACAAAAGCTTGGGACATAGCCGATTTCCATAAGCCATTTAATAACTTCATCAAGGGTTCTTCTGTCTTCGACATCAAATTGTGCGGTTTCTTCTTCAGATATGTCCTGTGGGTGTGCATAGCCACCGACACTTGTTTTTGAACCGCCTGATATTTGAGAAATGCCCAAATCCAATACGCGTTTTCTTGTTTTTGCACTTTCTCTTGTAGATATTATCATACCCGTATATGGTACGGCTATTCTTATACAGGCAACAATTTTTGCAAATGTATCATCATCAATTCCGTTTTCAAACGCACTCGGGTCAATATCATCGGCTTTTCTGATACGAGGAACGGAAATCGTATGCGGTCCGACTCCAAAAACTGCTTCCAAATGCTCTGCATGCATTAAAAGTGCTGTGAATTCATATTTGTAAGTCGAAAGTCCAAACAAAACTCCCATTCCGACATCATCTATTCCGCCTTCCATTGCTCTGTCCATGGCTTCCGTATGGTAATCATAATTGTGCTTAGGGCCTGTCGGGTGAAGCCGTTCGTAGCGCTCTTTATCATAAGTTTCCTGGAACAATATATATGTGCCAATACCTGCATCTTTCAATTTTCGGTAATTTTCAACCGTTGTTGCAGCAATATTAACATTGACTCTGCGGATTGCACCGTTTTTATGGTTAATTGAATATATTGTTTTAATTGATTCTAAAACATATTCAATAGGATTGTTAACGGGGTCTTCCCCTGTTTCAAGTGCAAGACGCTTGTGTCCCATATCTTGTAAGGCAATTACTTCTTCCTTTATTTCTTCTTGAGTCATTTTTTTGCGCGGAATATGAGTATTTTTTGCATGGTAAGGACAATAAACACATCCGTTTACGCAATAATTTGATAAATATAACGGGGCAAAAAGGACAATTCTGTTTCCGTAATATTCCTGCTTAATTTTTTTTGCAAGTGAATAAATTTCATTATTTTTTTCTTCAATCTCCAAGCAAAACGGATGCTTCTTTGTGAGTCAAGCCGTTACCGAGTTTTGCCTTTTCTAAAATCTTATCAATTAACGCAACATTATTTTTATTTTCTTCTGCATATTTAAGTGTTGATAAAACTTCTTCATTATCTATAAATTCTGTTGCGTGGGGTGATTTTACGTTATACATTATTCCCTTCTCTCTTATTCATCAATGAGCATACTTGCCCCGATTACGCCTGCGCTGTTGCCAAGCTGAGCAGGTACTATTTCTACTGCGGAACCGGCTACAACCATAGCTCTTTGTTTTATTGTTCGTCTGATTGGTTCAAGAAGTAAATCGCCGCATTCTGCGACGCCTCCGCCTACAATAACTTTTTCAGGATTAAGCAAGTTAATAACACTTGTCAAACCAAGTCCGATATATTCACCCATTATTTCAAAAATTCTTTTAGCAACTGGGTCTCCTGCTTCTGCAGCTTTTGCAACTATATACGGAGTTATTTCTCCGTCACTTGCTAATTCTGCAAATTTAGCTGATTTCCCGCCTTTTAAATAATCCTGAGCCATAGCAACAATGGATGGCCCTGATGCATAAGCTTCCAAACATCCTGTATCTCCGCAGCCGCAAATTGCGCCGTCTTTTGCTACAAGTTTGATATGCCCGATTTCGCCTGCTGCATTTGAAGCCCCCCGAACAAGTTTTCCGTTTATCACAAGCCCTGAACCAATACCTGTCCCTACTGTTATGCATACAAAATTTTCACAACCTCTGCCGGCCCCAAATTTTAGTTCTCCAAGAGCTGCGCATCTAACATCATTATCAATTTTGGTCGGAATATGAAATTCCTCTTCAATCATTTTTGCAATCGGAACATTTACCCACCCCGGGATGTTCGGAGCAAGTTTTACTATCCCGTTTTTGCAGTCAATTTGTCCCGGGAAATCGAATCCTATTGCTTCTATTGATTTTTCATCTGTCTTTGTTTCTTTCATCAAATCACGGATTGATTGCTTAATATTATTAACGGTATATTCAAAACCCATTTTTGCGTAAGTAGGTACACTGTTTGAATAAATAATTTTGCCTTTTTCATCTACAAGAGCAATCTTAACATTTGTTCCGCCAACGTCTATTCCGATTCTTTTTCCCATTTTTATCCCCTTCTTAAACTAATGTTTAAATTTATAATATCACAAAAAAAATAGAAAAAATGAATTTAAATTATTTGTGAGTGTTAAATTTTTGTCTGATCGGGGTGATTTTTTCTTGAAATTATTTTATGTTTTTGATACCCTTATTCATATTTATATTGAAAGAAGGGATAGAAAATGGATAAAAGAGTACTACTTTGTATAATGGACGGATGGGGTATTTCATCCGGTTCCGATAAATATGATGCAACCAAATTGGCTCATCCTGTCAATGTGCCAAAATTGGAAAAAGAAGAAAAATTTATACAAATTCATGCAGACGGAGAAAATGTTGGCTTACCTGAAGGTCAAATGGGTAACAGTGAAGTCGGTCACTTGAATCTCGGGGCAGGCAGAATTGTTTATCAGGATTTGTCAAAAATTAATAATGCTATTAAAGATGGTTCATTCTTTAAAAACGAAAGATTTTTAAATGCAGTAGAACACGTAAAAAAATACAATTCAGCATTACATATATACGGGCTTGTTTCAACAGGCGGGGTTCATTCGTCATTAAATCATGTATTGGCGTTAATACAGCTTGCCGCTAAAAACGGAATAGAAAAATTCTATGTACATGCATTTTTGGATGGTCGTGATACTCCTCCTGCAAGTGCTTGTGAATATTTGCAAATTGTAGAAGATGAGCTGAAGAAATATAACCTCCCTCCTGTTGCAACTGCAATAGGGCGTTATTACATTATGGATCGTGATAATCGTTGGGAAAGAGTTGAAAAGGGTTATAATGCATTATTGTTGGGCGAAGGTAACCACGCATCAAACGTAATAGAAGGAGTTAAGAAATCTTATGAAGAAGGAATCACAGACGAATTCGTTCTCCCTGTCATTGCAGGAGGCGAAGAATCAAGAATACACGATAACGATGCAATCATATTCTTTAACTTCCGTCCTGACAGAGCAAGAGAAATCACCAAGGCAATTAACTTTGCTGATTTTACCGGATTTGACAGAAAGAAAGTCTTAAAAAATATTTTGTATACTACTATGACAAGCTATGAAGCAACATTTGATTTCCCTGTTGCTTTCCCGAAAGAAAAACTTGTAAATATATTGGGTGATGTATTGGAAGCAAACGGAATAAATCAGTTCCGTACTGCAGAAACAGAAAAATATGCTCATGTTACATGTTTCTTTAATGGTGGTATAGATGAACCGCAGCCGCATGAAACAAGAGTTCTTGTTCCGTCACCAAAAGTTCCGACTTATGATTTGCAACCTGAAATGAGTGCACCTGAAGTTTGTGAAAATGTTTTGAAAGCAGTGAATGACCCGAAATATCAATTTATTTTGGTTAATTTTGCCAATCCTGATATGGTTGGTCATACAGGTGTAGTTGAGGCGGCAACAAAAGCTTGTAAAGTTGTCGATGAATGTGTGGGTAAAATCGCAGATGCATGCAAACAAAATGGTGTTGTAATGTTGTTAACTGCCGATCACGGGAACTCTGAGACCATGGTAAACGAACAAACAGGTAAGCCGCACACTGCGCACACAACAAATCCTGTTCCGTTTGTTTTAATAAATGCTCCAAAAGAACTTGAATTGAAACAAACAGGTAAACTTTGTGATGTTGCTCCGACGGTATTGCAATTACTCGGCATTGAACAACCAAAGGAAATGACAGGTGAAACGCTTATTAAAAGGCAGTAAGATACTAAGGCAGAAAGATTCCAAGTATTTAATATTTTGATTTCTTATTGTCATAGTGCCTTAGTAACTTAGTATCTTTTAAAGGAATATTATGAACACAAACAAAAATGACCTAAATATCGATTTTTCATTTAAAAAGAATGATGTGGATGAATTATTTTTTAATCTCGGTGAAAGTCCGGATGGATTTAAAAATAAAGATTTCCGCTACACTCTGAGTATGATTTATCAAATTATTGAGGATGAATTTGCAGGTGTTTTCTTGAGTCCGAATACCCCCACAAGAAATACTAATTTTTATCTGGTAAATAAAAACGGTCAGTATTCATTTGTGGTGACTCCAACAAATAATTTTGAATATTATCTGAAATCAAAGGGCTCATTATTCAGAATGCGTCCTGAACAATTACCCGACGGAACAAGGGGATACTTTCTTTCCTGGGATTTGGTTATGGATTATTTCGGTGGATTTGGGAATATTGTAGATTTTGAAGCACTTACTCCTACATTTATTTATTTTAATAAATTGACTTATTTTGTAATGAAATTAATTGAAAAATTGTATTTCATTCCTACGGTAAAGCGTAAAGGTACGATGTTTCGTATAGTTTATGAGCCGGTAATCAACAACACTCAAATGGCAAGAATAATCAATCAGTTTGAAGAATGTATGCCTGAAGATTTGTTTATTATCGGGGATAAACCAAAGAATTTTGTATACGAGTTTATTTATACATACCTGAATTATGTTATTTATAAATTTTTAGGCATAAAAATGTTCCGTTTCAAAGATGTTCAGTCAGGGACCTATTTGCTAAAAGATTTAGAGCGGAAATCTATGTTTAAAGGCAGAGATTTAGCCGAAAGTTTCACAAACTGGTTTGATGAGCTTTATTTAGGTAAATATGATGTAATTCCTCTGTTGAAAATTGAAAAACAAACCGATGAAATTTTCCGTCTTAAAGTTTATATTAAAAATCGAAAAACTAATGAAGAAGTTCTAATTGACAAACTTTATACCGATGAGGACGTTTTTGATGCAAAAGCAAGTGATATAGCAAGAATTGTTGAAAAACAACTGAATTATGCTCTGCGTTATATGCCTGAATTGGAACAGTTATTTGAAGACGAGGACAAACTATATCTTGATTTCAATCTGAATGAGGTTTACCAGATAATCACAAAAACCGCATATTATCTTCAAAAGGCGCAGATTGAGGTTGTATTGCCTGAAGAGCTTACAAATATTGTAATCCCGAGGGCCTCAATTAATGCAAAAGTGAAATCCGCAAGAGCCGGCGATTTATCTGATATTTTCAACAGTAATTCAGCAGGGAAGTTATCTTTGGACGATATTTTGGAATTTTCTTATGAAATTTCTATCGGGGATGAAAAATTATCACTTGAGGAATTTAAGAAACTTACGGAAGAAAATAATGGTTTAATTAAATTCAAAAATAAATATGTTCTGGTTGATAAAGACGAGTCGAAAAAGATTTTTGAGCAGATTGCAAAAACAAACCTTAAATCAATGTCGAGAATGGAACTTATTCATGCCTCGTTATCAAAGCAGTTTGATCAGTATGATTTTGATTATGATGCTGCTTTTGCCAGAGTATTGGCTGATTTTACAAAACCTGTCGATATTACTTTGCCAAAAGATTTGAACGGGGAATTAAGACCTTATCAGCAGATTGGTTTAAAATGGCTTTGGACAAATATTGCAAAGGGCTTTGGTGCTTGTATGGCAGATGATATGGGCTTAGGCAAAACCATTCAGGTCATCAGTCTTTTACTCAAAATGAAGGAAGAAAAGAAGCTCAAAAAGCCGGTTCTTGTTATCTGTCCGACAACTCTTATGGGTAATTGGATGAAAGAATTGCAAATGTTTGCGCCGTCTCTTGATGCTGTTATTTATCACGGCACAGACAGACAGTTAGACGTAAATCATGATGTAATTTTGACTACTTATGCAATTATGAGAATTGATGTTGAAGAACTCAAAAAACAGGCATGGAGTGTTATTATTGTAGATGAAGCTCAAAATATTAAAAACCCTGATACCGCTCAAACATTAGCAATAAAAATGCTAAAATCCGATGTAAAAATTGCGATGACGGGTACTCCTGTCGAAAACAGATTAACCGAATTGTGGAGTATATTTGACTTTATCAATAAAGGTTACTTGGGGTCGCTGCGTGAATTCCAAAAGAGCTATGCAATTCCTATAGAAAGGTTTAAAGAACATTCAAGAGCAGGTAAACTGAAGATGTCAATTTCTCCGTTTGTATTAAGACGATTAAAGACTGACAAAAATGTTATCTCAGACCTGCCTGAAAAAATGGTTCTTAATGAATATTGTTATCTGTCTAAACCTCAAGCAATTTTATATGAAAAAACTCTTAATGAAATGATGGAAAAAATCAGCGGATTTACAGGGGTTAACAGAAGAGGTAATATTTTCAAACTTATTACTGCCCTCAAGCAAATTTGTAACCACCCTTATCAATTCCTGAAATCAGGTGAAATGGGAGTTGAATTGTCCGGGAAAATGGCAAAATGTCTTGATTTGGTTCAAAGTATTCTTGATAGAGGAGAAAAAACTCTTATATTTACTCAATACAAAGAAATGGGCGATATTTTAAGTAAAGTACTTGCTCAGGAATGCAATACCGAGCCGCTATTTTTTCATGGCAGCTTAACTGTTCCGCAAAGAGAAGAATTAATTGACAAGTTCCAGAATGATTCTGATACAAAGGTGATGATACTTTCTTTAAAAGCCGGCGGAACCGGCTTGAACTTAACAAGTGCAACAAATGTAATTCATTATGATTTGTGGTGGAATCCTGCGGTTGAAGATCAGGCAACAGACAGAACCTACCGTATCGGGCAAGATAAAAACGTAATGGTTCACAGAATGATTACGTTAGGTACTTTTGAAGAAAAAATCGATGAAATGCTAAAATCCAAAAAAGAACTTGCAGATATGGCGGTTTACGAAGGTGAAAAGATTATCACAGAACTTACAGACGAAGAAATTTACGAAATCTTTACGCTGTCAGCTTAGAGCAGGAAGAAATTATTGCTGTAATCCGGCTCAAAATATTTTTTATGTAAATTAAAGTTTTGTTCTATAAAAGATGAAATATCGTCTTTATCGTCTTTATATTTGCTTAAGCCAACTGCATCAACATCTTCTTTAAAGATAAAACTTAACAATTCCATATACACATCCTCCTAAAATTTTTTAGCGTGTATAATGTATTTAATGAAGTCCGAATAAAAGTCAAAAAAGGAGAATAAAAATGACAGAATTAGTAACAAAAGATATGAACATTATTGAAATTGCTCAAAAACACCCTGAAAGTATTGAAATTTTCCATAAATATGGTTTAGGATGTTTGGGTTGTGCTGCTGCAAGATTTGAAAATCTTGAAGCCGGTGCAAAAGTTCACGGTTTTGATGTTGATGCTATGGTTAATGATATCAATGCTGCAATCGAAGCAAATGAAACTGAAGACTAATTACAAAAATCAGAAAATATAAAAGGGAGTTTCATTATGAAACTCCCTTTTTTATTATTTATATTATTCAGGTTACGCAATTGTTTTATTCAAAAAACCTGCCATTGTTGGTTTGCTTGACGGAATCAAAGGTGCTTGTTGTGCTTGGGTTCTGTTTTTGATTCTGTCTTCTTCAGCTTTTTTCTTTTCAGTCATTGCTTTACAAATATCCGTAAGTGCAATGATTAAGCCCGGAACAAGTACTAATGTTGATAACGCCCCAAAGAAGCTGTTACATGTCTTAGCTCTGTTGAGTAATTTGTTTGGTTTTCTGAATAATTTATACAAATCTTCAAGTTTTTTCGATTTATTTACATTTGCATCGTGTAAAATTTCTTTGATTTGTTCTTTTGAGGCATTTTCAAATGTTGTTCCCGCATCTTTTAATATTTCATCAACAGCAGCTTTGATATTTGAATCATTTGCAAGTGCTTTTTTGATATTACCGCCTGATTTTTCAATAAATTCGATAAATCCGTCAATTTTACCTTTGTACTTGTCTATGTTTGTGTATTTATAATCTAATTGTTTACTTGATAAAATCGAATGTCTTTTATCGGCAGGATTCAAATAATCCCATACTTTTTGCAGTGTATTTCTGCCTTCAAGATTTTTACTGTTCAATGCAAGACCGGTTAATTTTGTAAATCCGTCAGAGAATAATCTGGCAAGTGCCTTTGCCCCGAACAACAATGCTGTAAATGCTGTCATATCACGGACAAGAATTTCCCCGTAATCATATTTATCCTGCGCATGA
>CACXAK010000055.1 GCA_902765655.1 uncultured bacterium
CTCCTGTTCCTTTGGTTGCAGATATTCATTTTGATTATCGTCTTGCGATTCAGTGTATAAATAACGGAATCAGTGCATTACGTCTAAACCCCGGGAATATTGGCAAAAAAGAACATACTCAGGAAGTTGTAAAACTCGCAAAACAGCAAAATATCCCGATAAGAATTGGCGTTAATGCAGGATCTTTGGAAAAAGCATTGCAGGACAAAGACATTCCGCTGCATGAAAAAATGGTTGAAAGTGCTTTAAATCATATAAAAATTTTGGAAGATTTGGATTTTGATAAGATTAAAATTTCGCTGAAATCTTCAGATGTTATGACTACAATTGAAGCATACAGGTTAATGGCACAAAAAGTTGATTATCCTCTTCACATCGGCTTGACAGAGGCGGGGACTTTAAAAGGCGGGCTAATAAAATCTGCTGTTGGAATAGGTACATTGCTTGCTGAGGGAATAGGCGATACCATAAGAGTTTCTCTTACCGAAAATCCGATTGAAGAAGTTTATGCGGGGTATGATATTTTAAAAAGTCTTGGTATAAGAAAACGCGGGGTTAATTTTATATCTTGTCCGACCTGCGGAACGACACAAAAAGATTTAATTAATCTTGCAAAGCAGGTTGAAGAAAGATTTAAAAATTATGACAAAGATATAACAATTGCGGTTATGGGTTGCGCAGTCAACGGCCCGGGGGAAGCTAAACACGCAGATTTCGGTATTGCAGGCGGAATCGGGGAAGGTTATATCTTTAAAAAAGGTGAAATTATAGCTAGAGTACCCGAAGATCTGTTATTGCAAAAATTTGAAGAAATTGTATTTAATTCATAATGTTGTGCGATGACAATTTCTAAAAAATTATTATAATAAGATTATGAAAAAATTTATTGTTTTATTAGTGCTTTTGATTTCTGTTCCTGTTCAGGGCGAAATGCTCACAGGCGGGGTTAAATATACTGTTGAAGATGCAAAAATTGAACTTCAGAATAACAGACCTTCGGAAGCTGATTATTTGCTAAGACAAAATAATTTTGCGGATAAAAATTATAAAGAAAATTATTCGGCGCTTTTAAAAGGAATTACAAAGCTCAATGACAGGACATTAGGTCTGTTTTCTGACGGAAGTTATGCCGTCAATTATAAAAATGATTCAAGCCATGTTTGGTATTATGACAAGGATGGCTTTTTAATAAATACAGAGATGCGGACATCAACGTGGTATCCTTACAGGAGTTACAAATATACTCCTGACGGAGAATTGGTCAATATGAGTTTGCGTGTTTCAGAAAAAGAAACTTTTATATTCTCGCCTTTTGGAGAGCTTTTAGGTCATTGGGTTGGGAATAATTGTTATGACGAAAATGGCAATATTGTGATGACAAGAAAAATAGTTAAATAATTTATTCCAACAAACGGTTGATTGAATAAGTTCCGATTTATTATAAAATTATCCGAAAAAGGATAAGAATTATGGCAGTGAATAAAGAATTATTGGAACGATATAAAGCTATGAAAGCAGCAAAACTTGCGCAGCAAGGCAACTCTGAGCCGCCAAAAACCGGTTTTGCCGCATTGAGTCATTCTCAGCCCCCGACAGTTGCACCTGTTGCTCAACCTGAGACGGTTCAGCAGGTGAATCAAACTTATTCTCAAAATTCACGCCAAAATGAAATAATTAATAATTACAATTCCCAATTTAGTACTCCGCAGTCATTTATGACTCCTGCGCCGATGCCTGAAACAAAAGATATATTTTCAAATACTGCTTCTGCACCGGTTGCTCCGCAGGAACAAATTCATACTCCCGAGCCGGAACAAAAGATTAAAAAATTTGCTTTGATTGGTTATCCTCTTGGACATTCAATGTCAGAATATATACATCTTGCCGGGTTTAAAAGTATGGGTATTGATGCGACTTATGAAATATTACCGACTCCGCCCGAGCAATTATCTGACAGGATAAAATACTTGCGAAGCAATGGTTACAGGGGATTTAACGTAACGATACCCTTAAAACTCCCTGTATCATTATTCCTTGATGAAGTTGATCCCTCTGCAGGCGTTGTAAATGCTATAAATACTGTTTTTATTGACCCTCAGACTAATGCTTTGCGCGGATACAATACCGATGTTAAAGGTTTTATTTCTGCAGTCCCTGCTGATTTTCCGCTCTATAACAAAACGGTTGCAATTTTGGGCACCGGCGGGGCTGCAAGAGCTGCAATTAATGCTCTTGCTCAAAAACAGGTAAAAGAGTTTAGAATTTATACCAGAAATATCGCAAATTCCTTTGAACTTATTGATTATTTGAGAAAAACTTTTCCGAATATTACTTTTAATTCTTATCAGATTGATCAGTTTAAAGATTTTTCGGATGTTAATATCTTGGTAAATGCCACCCCAATCGGAATGAGCGGACCTGCTGTGGGGTATACCCCGGCAGAAGAAGATGAGCTCAGGACTCTGCCAAATGACGCGTTTATTTACGATGTGGTTTATAATCCTAAAAAAACGAATTTGATAAGATTGGCCGAGAAGTTGAATTTAAGACATATAAATGGTGTTGATATGCTTGTATGGCAAGCTTATGAGGCGCAAAAAATATGGACAGGCAGAACTCCTGATTTTAAAGATATGAAAATTGCACTGCTTGAAAATTTGTAAACTAACCTTTTACGGCGCCTTCGTTTTCACCGGAAATAAAATATTTTTGCATCGCAAGGAAGAATATTATAATCGGAATTGTTGAAATTATTGAGCCGGCTGCGATAAAGCGCCAATTAGATGAAAACATTCCCTGCAAATTGTTTACTCCGACAGGCAGAGTATACATTGCCTCTTTTGTCAAAACGATACTTGGCCACAAAAATTCTCCCCATGAACCGATAAATGTAAATATTGCAAGAACTGCCAAAGATGGTTTTACCATTGGTAAAAGGACTTTCCAAAATACCTGAAAAACATTACAGCCGTCAACAATTGCGGCCTCTTCCATTTCTCTCGGGATTGCCAAAAATGCCTGCCGCATAAGAAATATCCCGAATGCGCTCACCGCAAACGGCATTACAAGCCCGATAAATCCCATCGTATCGTTTACACTATCCACAAGATGAAGTTTTAAAGTTATTAAATAAACAGGTAGCATAATCGCCTGAAACGGTATCATAATAGTTGCCAAAATTGCGAAAAATGTTATTTTTTTACCCTTAAATTCCATTCTTGCCAGAGGATAAGCGGCAAGAGATGATAAAATTAAATTTAAAACAACAGTTGCTCCTGCAACAATCATTGAATTTATAAAATACCTCATCAGGTCAACTCTTTGCCAAACGCCTGAATAGTTTGCCCAGGTAAAATCCTGAGGAATAATTGTCGGCGGATAAGCAAAAATATTTTCCCCCGCGCCTTTTAATGATGTTGATAATAGCCATATAAACGGGAATATTGACAGCAGCGATACCGCAATTAAAACTACATGTGTTGGTATATTTTTTAAATTGAATTTCATATTTTATATTTTCCTCGTTCGAATACAAAGATATTTAAAAGTGAAAATATCATTACGATAATCAGAAGTATTACCGCCATTGCGCTTGCGTAACCCAAATCCAGATTTTCAAACGCTTTTTCGTATATATAATAAACAATTGTTTTTGTAGAATCAAGTGGCCCGCCTTTTGTCATAACGTAGATTTCTGCAAAAATTTTCATTGCTGAAATTGAACTTATTGTGCTGACAAGGGCAATTGTAGGCATTAAATGCGGTACGGTTACCGTCAAATGCTTTTGCCAAAAATTTGCTCCGTCTATATCGCAGGCTTCATAGAGTTCTTTTGGTACGCTCATCAGGGATGCAAGATAAATCATCATATAATAGCCGATACCCTTCCAAATTGTGACAATTATGACTGAATAAATTGCATATTTAGGGTCTGTCAGCCAGCCGATTTTAGGCAAATGCAACAGCTGCATAAGATAGTTCAAAATTCCGTCCTGTGCATAGAGCCACTTGAAAGCAATTGCAGCCACAACAATTGATACAATTACAGGAAGATAAATCAAAATTTTATATAAAGTTATCCCTCTGATTTTCTGATTAATTAAAACTGCCAAAAATAGCGGAAATATTGCTAAAATAGGAACTGCAACAACAAGATAAATTATTGTATTAATCATAACTTTGTAAAATACAGGGTTATGCAGAATTTCAATATAATTTTTTATCCCCGAAAAATCCGGACTGTAAATGCTGTTTGAATAGTCAAAAAAACTCAGTCCGATAGTCTGAAAAAACGGAATAAAGAAAAATATAAGCAAAACTATTCCCGCCGGAAGCAGGAACATATAAGGTGCAAATTTCCCATAATACTTAAACATACACTGATTATGCCACTTTGGAGAGGTTTGGTCAATATTGTTAATTTAAAAATTTTATTTGCTCAGTTCAATCGCCAATTTAATTGCTTCAACCATGCTGTTGGGGTTTGCAGCATCTTTTCCCGCAATATCAAATGCCGTGCCGTGTCCGGGGGAAGTTCTTATTACATCAAGTCCGATGGTTGTATTAACAGTCTTTTCTCCTGCAACTGTTTTAATCGGTATCAAACCCTGATCGTGGTAACAGGCGATATAGCAATCGTAGTAATCTTTTTCGCCATTTGCATAATTTTTCCCTGCATTAATAAACAACGTATCTGACGGTTTTGGGTAAGTAATATCAATGCCCTCATTGCGCAAATAATCAACCGCCGGAATTAAAATATCAATTTCTTCTTTGCCCAAAATGCCATCTTCGCCTGCGTGTGGATTAAAGCCGCAAAGTGCGAATTTTGGGTTTTCAATTCTGAAAACCGTTTCAAAGGTTTTGACAAGATTTTCAACTTTTTTTATTACAACTTCTTTTGTTAAATTTATATCTTTCAATGCGCAGTGGCGGGTTAATAGTAAAACTCTGAAATTGTCCGCAACAAAAAGCATTTCTGCAAGCTGACCGTCATGTGATAAGTATTTTTGCAAAACTTCCGTTTGTCCGTTGAAATTATGCCCTGCAAGATGAAGTGCATTTTTTGCAACAGGTGCGGTTACAATGGCTCTTGGCTTTAATTCACAAACTTTTTTCAATGCCTTAAAAGAAAATTCTCCCGCCTCAGCAGTAATTTCTCCCGGGCGAATATCCGATTTTTTATAAGGAATTTCAATTATCTCATATTTATTGATGTCTTGATAGCAACACTGTCCTGCAATACTGTTATAGTAATTTAGCACTTCACGGTTAGAAATCAAAGCTGCTTTATCATTGGGTAAATTCAAAATATTCAGGGCTTTAAGCGTAATTTCTGCTCCGATTCCGTTCGGATCACCTGTTAAGATTGCGATTTTATCCATCTGTTAACCCTCATGAGTTTCAAAATATCGCAAAATATCCATTATAGTTGTTTCCTTGCCGAGATTTCCGGATTTGGTAACAATGTACTGAGTAGAATCAACGTTTTTGCTTAATGCAATTGCCGGAAGCACTTCATCTACAAGACTTAATTGACATACACCTAATGCATCACAACATTTGTATGAAGTTTCTCCGCCAAGTGTTATTAAAATTGCACAAATCTTTGACAAAACAGCAGATGTAAGTTCTGCCAGATAATCCGTTATCATATTTGCCAAACCGGATTTTGTAAGCTCTACATTTATTGAAGCAGAATCAAAACCGTTGAAATTCTTGAATAAGTTAGATGTGTGGACAAGAACAATGCCTGTATTACTCAAATCCTGAACAATTCTGTCAACAAATTCATCCTGAACCCCAAGCATAATTGTATCCATATCGAGTTCATAAATTTTTGATTTCTCACTATAAATACAATTTTTTTCTAATGCCTTAATCTGATCTGCAGTAATATGAGTTGCGCTGCCCGATACTATAAATTTAGGCATTTTAGGGACTTTAATATTCCTGTCAATTCCGTTTTCATTCGGGAACCATATATTACTTAAAACTTTTGCTGCTGCAGCATTACCGACAGGTAAAATTTTATATTCGGATTTTTGTACCGCAAGAACGGTTTGTTTGATATCCGTATCAGAAACTGAATCAACAATAATAATTCTTTTTCCGTCTTCAATTAGTTCGTTTATTCTGCGTAGAATCGGGCCTGCACCATCCAAAACCGTTTTTAATTCAATAAGTCCTACAAGGTTTTCCAAATTCTCGCCCAATTGATGTTTCATCATTGACGGTAAATGAGATTCGGTTATTGGGGAATGAGGATCAGCCGCCATTTCGGTTCTTTCTATCGGTGTTCCGTTCAAAAGCTGATACCCGCCAACTGTTGTTCTTCCTTCTGAAGGAAATGCAGGCATTATTACCGCAGCATCCCAATCTAAAGCTTCTAAAGCCGAAATGACTTCAACTGCAATATTACCTCTGACCGTTGAATCAATCTTTTTGTAGAAAAAGTCAGGATTGATTTTATCCGTAAATAATTCGATTGCTTTTTTTACCTTATCAAATGCACATGCTGGAGTGCCGTTTCTTGATTCTGTTGAAATTGCCCACGCCTGCGGAATGTGTTCCTGAATCTCAGAAACATTTTCATTCAGCAAAATATTTGTATCCGCGCCGTTTAATTTAAACTGCAGTGCCGTATCATTTGCTCCTGTCAGATCATCTGCAATTATACCGACGATATTTGAATTAGTAATCATTATAAAGCTTCTTCTACATCCCTTTTAGAACCCAATAATCTTATATTATTGGCTATTATATAAAATGTTTCTTTTTCATTTCCTGTAGCTTTATCTGTCCAGCGTCTGTTTGCAATTCTGCCGTCAACTGCTACAAGTCTGCCTTTTTTCACATATTCTGATGCAAATTCTGATTGTTTATCCCATACATCAATATTAAACCAATCAGTAACTTCAGCTTTAGTTTTTGCATCCCATCTGTTTACCGCAACAGAAAAATTTGTTTTCGTTTTTCCTGATTCAAAAGATGTGAAATTTTCCGATGCATCTCTGCCTACTCTGCCTACTATTGTAACTGTATTCATAATTATTACCTCTTATATATTTTGGTAGACTAAAGTCTACTCTACATTCTTAGTGCCTTACTATCTTACTGCCTTAGTGCCTTTATTTATAAATTCTTACCAATTCTTTCACGCCGTCATACCAATTCTTTTACGCCGTCAAGAATTTCGCTTGCTCTTTCTTTCGCTTTTTTTGAACCTGCTCTTATTATATCATCAACTTCATCAAGATGTTCTTCATAATATTTGCGTTTTTCTCTTATTGGTGCAAGTATTGAGTTTATTTTTTCGCCTAATTGACGTTTGCATTGTGCGCAACCTCTCAGCCCCTGTTCACATTCACTTCTTACAGCAGAGATTTCGTCTTCGGAACCAAATATTTTCCAGTATTTATATGCAACTTCACATTCGTCCGGATGTCCCAAATCGTCTTTTCTCAATCTTGAACGGTCGGTAATTGCGGTCATAACTTTTTTGGAAGTTTCTTCTGCACTGTCTGAAATCTTTATATCGTTGTGATAAGATTTCCCCATTTTATTCCCGTCCAAACCGCAAATCAATGAACATTCATTCAAAAGGGGTTTTGCTTCACGGAAAAATTCGCCATACAGATTATTAAATCTTCTTGCAATATCTCTTGTAATTTCAATATGTGCAACCTGATCGATTCCTACTGGAACCAAATCTGCATTCATCATCATAATATCAGCACTCATCAGAACAGGATAGCCAAGCAGGCCGTAGTTCATCTGCTGTCCCTGACCTTCTTTGGTTTTTAAAATTTTAACCATATCTTTTAGGGTAGGGTCACGCTCAACCCAATTTTGCGGAGTTATCATACTCAGATATACGTTTAATTCCGCAACCTCAGGGATTAATGACTGAACGTAAATTACGGATTTTTCCGGATCAATTCCGCACGCAAGCCAATCCATAACAACATCATAAGTGTTTTGTTTTAGTTCTTCGGTTTTATCATATTTGGTAGTTAAAGCATGCCAATCTGCAACAAAATAATAACAATCGTATTTATCTTGTAAATTTACCCAATTTTTAATTACACCCAAATAGTGTCCTAAGTGTAATTTCCCTGTCGGGCGCATACCTGATACAATTACCTGCTTCATAAAAATCCTTTCACTGTTTGCAATTATATAATAAACAAAAAGTAAAAAAAATAACCCTCAAAAGAGGATTATTTTTTATCCGGGGCGGAGGGATTGTCTTGAGTCGCTCGCAATAAACGGGGCTACGCCCTGCTCGTCGCACCAGCGTGTGCCGACACCGGCTTCGCCCTCTGCTCGCTCCTCGCTCGAACCAGGGCAATGCTTTTGCATTGCAGGTTCTCGTCCTTCCATAAAAAAAAAGACCTTTACAGGTCTTTTATTATCTGGGGCGGAAGGACTCGAACCTCCGAGATGGCTGGACCAAAACCAGCTGCCTTACCACTTGGCGACGCCCCAATACGTATATTTCGGACAATTCCTATTCTACATAGTCAAAATTTAATGTCAAGATTAAATCATTCACTAAATCTTTGTTCAACCTTTAGATTGATTGAAAATTATAAAAATGCCATGACTTTCGCTTGTGTCATGGTTTTTGCCATAACGTATATTACTAGTATTAAGAAATATTAAGCAACTGACTGGATTCTGCTGACTCGCCCGAAACCATGTCCCCATCATGGTTTTGGGGTTGTTTTATTTCCCCGAAAATGCTTATTTAATAATTCTTTTGGACATCATGAAAAAAAATTGTAAAATGAAAATATGTTCGATTTTATTTGAACGTCTTTCTTGTAGAGGTAATGATTTAATGTTTGAAACTGTTAGGGATAATCTTTTACGGATACGGGAAGAAATTGAACCTTGTAAACCAAAAATAATTGCGGTAACGAAGTATTTCGGGCAAGATGCGATAATCAGTGCGTATAAAGCAGGAATTCGCGATTTTGGGGAATCAAGAGCGGTTGAGGCATGTGAGAAGATAAGCTCTCTTCCGGCAGAAATAAAACAAAATTCAACATTTCATTTTATTGGTCATTTACAAACAAATAAAGTGAAATTGGTTATAAAAACTTTTGATTATATTCATTCTGTTGATTCTTTGAAACTTGCGCAATGTATTTCGGAACACTCAAAAGGGGTTGGGAAAACCCAGAAGATTCTTCTTCAGGTTAACAATGCGGATGAAGAACAAAAATTCGGGTTTTCAAAAAATACTCTGTTTGATGTATTCCAACAAATACAAAAGTTGGATAACATAAAGGTAGTCGGTGTTATGAATATGGCGCCGCTGGGGGAGGATGAACCTGAACTAAGAAGGTTGTTCTCAGAAATAAGACAGATAAAAGATGAACTGAATTCAAGGTTTGGCTGTGATTTAAATGAAATATCAATGGGTATGAGTCAGGATTACAGAATTGCAGCAGAAGAAGGTTCAACAATGTTAAGGATTGGTAGAAAGTTATTTACATAATTATACGGAGGACGATAAAGTGGCAATTGTAGAGAGTTTGAAAAAAGCAGTAGACTTTGTAATGGATGGTTTTAGAGACAGTGATGATGTATTTGATGAAATCAATGACGAATACGGTTATGATGAAGAATACACAGAACCCGGTTCAAATGCTGTAAGAGTTTCTGAACCTGTTTCACTTCCTGAAAGAAGAATGGAAACTAAAGTAGCTACTCACCCAAGATTTAATCAGGGCGGTAATGAAATTGTTGTTATGGAACCGCATTCATTTGAAGATGTTGCTACAATTGTTGAAAAATTTAAAGAAAGAAAAATTGTTATGTTGGATTTGCACCTTTTGGATAATCACCAATCTCAAAGAACAATTGATTATATTTGCGGTGCATCTCAGGCATTGGGCGGTCAGCCCAAAAAAGTCGGAGACAGAGTGTTTGTATTTGCCCCTCATAATGTCACTTTATCAGCAGATACTCCGTCTGTTCAAAGTAAATATGATACTGCGTGGGGAACATCTCTACAGTAGTAATCTTGGTATGAGAAGAGATAGTTTGTAAATTGAGGGCATCTATTAATAGGTGCCTTTTTTTTAATAATATTTGTTATAGGCAGCAAGCTTAAAGATATTTATTTTTCTTTGTTCACTTTTCTTTTTGATTACGACGCAAAAAGAAAAGTGAACCGAAAAGAAAAACACGTTTACCAATGCGCTGCCTATCGGCATCGCTCCGCCTGTAATGTAGGTCGGCGTTGCAACGCCGACAATAACCCCCATACGTTTTTGTCCTAACGGACAAAAATCAATCAGCCACCTAAACAACGGTGACTTCGATATAACCCTCACCCGCATTTCTATGAAATTAAAATTTCAAGAACTGCGCCCTCTCCCAAAGGTAGAGGGGTTTTACCAAGTGCGCTGCGTAGTTTTAGCAGCGCTAAGAGATTTTTGCCGTCAGGCAAAAACACATATAACCACGAAGTGGTCTTATGCTGCCGGAGGCAGTATTATAATTAGCGAGTTTTTCTTTTTTGGTTCGTTTTTTCTTTTTGCTTCAAGACAAAAAGAAAAAATGAACATACAGATAATTTTCAATTTCTCAAGACATTCCTATAACAAATATTATGCTCTACATCTTATGAACGATATTTTTCTGATTTAATTGCAAATTTTGAGTGTAATTTATATGATTAATCTGCTATGTCAGACGTCGAAACATTTAAAGAATTAAAAACTCTTTTAGAGCAGCAAAATCATACAAGTGATGACATTGCACTTGTTGAAAAAGCGTATAAATTTGCAAAGAAAACGCATGATGGTCAATTCAGGGTTTCAGGTGAACCATATATAATTCACCCTGTTGAAGTCGCAAAAATTCTTGCAGGGCTTGAAGTTGATATTCATACGCTTATGGCTGCGTTTTTGCATGATGTATTGGAGGATACTGATACTTCCCCCGATACCATAAATGAGTTGTTTGGGGATGATGTTTTAAATCTTGTGCAGGGTGTCACAAAATTAGGTAAATTAAAGTTTAAATCGAAGGAAGAACGTCAGGCAGAGAATTTTAGACGTCTGTTTATAGCTATGGCCAATGATATCAGAGTTATTTTCTTAAAACTCGCAGACCGTCTTCATAATATGCGGACTCTGAATTTTATGACCCCTGAAAAGCAAAAAAAGATTGCGCGTGAAACACTTGATATTTTCGCTCCGCTTGCCAATCGGCTTGGTATTTATACTATTAAAGCAGAACTGGAAGATTTGTCACTAAAATATTTAGAACCGGAAAAATATTTTGAAATCGCTCAGCTTGTTGCCCAGACAAAAGCTGACAGAGATGCAACCGTTAATGAGCTTATTGATAAAATATCCCATGATGTTGAAAAAAGCGGAATAAAGGCGCAAATTACAGGCAGAGCGAAGCATTATTACAGTATTTATGCCAAAATGAAACGCCAAAATATTACATTTAATGATTTGTATGACGTTACAGCTGTTCGTGTAATTGTTGATTCAATAAAAGAGTGTTATGAGGTTTTAGGGATTATTCACTCACAATTTAAACCGATTCCCGGGCGTTTTAAAGATTATATCGCGATGCCAAAAGGCAATATGTATCAATCTTTACACACATCAGTCATAGGTCCGAGATTAAAGCCGCTTGAAGTGCAGATAAGAACATGGGATATGCACAGAACGGCGGAATATGGTGTTGCTGCTCACTGGCGCTATAAAGAAAAGGGCTCTCAAAAGGCGGATGCGGCTACCGATAAACAATTCTCATGGCTTCATAAACTTGTTGAGTATGATAAAGAAGTTGCGGATGCAAAAGATTATGTCAGCAGTGTAAAACTCGACTTATTTTCTGATCAGGTATTTGCATTTACTCCGAACGGTGATATTTATGATTTCCCGAAAGATGCAACCTGCGTTGACTTTGCGTACAGAATCCATACTGATGTCGGTCACAAAACTGTCGGCGCATTAATTAATGGCCGTATTGTTCCGTTGAGTACAAAACTCAATAACGGAGATATCGTAGAAGTTTTAACTTCAAAAACCCCTGCGCCGCGATTGGACTGGCTGACATTTGTGGTTACAAAACAAGCTTCTTCAAAGATTAAGCAATGGTTTAAGAAAAATAATCGTGATGAACATATAAATATCGGTAAATCAAGTCTTGAACACGAACTTACAAAAGCAGTATTTGATGAAAATATTAAAAACGGTGAGTTTGACAAAATTGCTAAAACAATGAATTATCAGTCTGCTGATGATTTGTTTGCAGCTTTGGGTTATGGTGAAACTACAGTAAGTAAGATAACAAATAAACTTAAAAAGCCGGAAGAAAAACATATTGAGGATTCATTCCATAAATCCGGCAGAAAGAGTTCAAGTAAAGATATTATTGGTCTTGAAGGTATGCTTTATTCATTTGCAAGATGCTGCTCACCAATACCCGGAGAGCCGATTGTGGGTGTTGTTACCCGTAATAAAGGGGTAACCGTTCACAGAGTTGATTGCAAAACGCTTGAAACCATTCCGCCTGAACGCATGATGGATATAAAATGGGCCGGAATTAATACAAATAAAACTTATACAACAACGATAAGAGTTGAAACAGCAGAGAAGTTGGGTCTTTTGAAAGACGTTATTTCTGCGGTCTCTGATAATAATACCAATATCGTAAGTGCAAATATTAAAACCAAAAATCATGTCGGTATTATTGAAATAGGTATAGAACTCGATAATATTGATACTTTGAAAAAAGTTATCAATTGTATTCAGTCCTTGCCGGATGTTTACAGTGTAAAACGTATTCAGACATCGGCGAATATGATAAAAAATACTTCTGCAAACAAACCGCAGAAAAAGAATTATAAGAACAAAAAAAATTAGGAGGTTATAAGTATGGAAACAATTACACAAAATGCAGTTCATTACTATTATTACTTAGCGTGGTTCGCTACTATTTTCTTTGTCATTAAATTGATAATATTTTGGGTTTTCGGTGGCGGAGACTCAGAGGTAAGCTCTGATTTTAACACTGAAACTGATACAGACGGTACATTCCATTTCATTTCTTTGCAGTCTATACTTGCATTCTTAATGGGTTTTGGCTGGATGGGTTATACAGCACTAACTTCATTTAAGTTAGCGCAGTTGGCAACATTTGGAAGTGCATTTGGTGTAGGGCTTGTATTTATGTTCGGCACTGCATGGCTAATGTCATTAGCAAGAAAACTTGAAAAAACAGTAAAGAAAGATAAGGCAACAGCTATTGATAAAATCGGTAAAGCATATACTGATTTTGCTCCAAAAGGTCAGGGACGTGTTGAAGTCGAAATCAATGAACAAATAGCGGTGGCTGACGCAGTGAACAATACTGATGAAGAAATTAAATCATTTGATGCCGTTAAAGTTGTAAAAGTTGAAAATGAATTGTTGTATATAGAAAAAGTAAAATAGAAAAACAATGTTCAATATATTTTTACTTGTAATAATTTGTGCAGTTGCTGCAGTGTTGTTAATGTCAATGTATAAGCGCTGTTCTGAATACGAAATATTGGTTATTTCTAATAAAAATGACAAATTAAAACCAAAAAAAATAATTCCGCCAAAGGGTGGCGCATTTATTAATCCGTTAGTGAATGAGTGTGCTTATGTTCAGTTACAGGATATTATGAAATTTACGATTCATGATGAAATTTTTCATGAAAATGATTGTGATGAAACATTTGAATGCTCTGTTGGTATTTGCTCAGGAGAAGAATATTATAATATTTTGGCAGAAAATTTTGCAGGACTTGAGAAAAAACAGATTGCAGAAATTGCTGAAAATATTATAAAGAAAGAATTGTTTGAAATAGCAAAAGAGGTTGAATTAGTAGATTATTTGAATCTGAAAAATTCTGATGAATATTTTAAACGAATTAACGATAAGTTAAATAAAGTAGGTTTAGAGTTATTGGAAATATAAATAAGAAAGGAGAAAACAAGTAATGGAAGGAATGTTTGGTTTACTTGTCGCAGCGGCTCTAATTTTGATTGCAATCTTTGCATTTGTTGCAAATCAATACAAAAGATGTCCGTCAAACAAAATTATTGTAGTTTACGGTAAAACAGGTGGTGCAAGAACCGCGAAATGTGTACACGGCGGTGGTACATTTATTATCCCGTTAATTCAGGATTACGGCGTATTGTCATTAGAACCGATGACAACTGATATTGACCTGAAAGGTGCGTTGTCAAAAGGTAATATCCGTGTTGCTGTTCCGTCAACATTTACATTTGGTATTTCAACCGATGAGAGAATTATGATTAATGCTGCAGAACGTTTGCTCGGATTATCAAGAGCTGAAGTTATTACTCAGGCAAGTGATATTATTTTAGGTCAATTACGTCTTGCTATCGCAACATTATCAATTGAAGAAATTAACCAGGATCGTGAAAAATTCTTAGAACAAATTAACGCAAACGTAAACACAGAGTTGAAAAAAATCGGTCTTGAAATTATCAACGTAAACATCAAAGATATTACAGATGAATCAGGGTATATTGATGCTATCGGTCGTAAGGCAGCAGCAGAAGCAATAAACAAAGCAAAAGTAGAAGTTGCTCAACAGGAAAAACTTGGTGCTGTCGGTGAAGCTGAAGCAAATAAAGAAAAAGAAGTACAAGTCGCTCAACAGACTGCAATGACTGAAATCGGTAAAACAAACGCATCTAAAGAACAGCGTATTAAAACTGCTGACTTAGAAGCTCAGGCCGTTGAAGGTGAAAACATTGCAAAAGCAAATATCGCAGAATATAACGCAACATTATCCGTAAAACAGGCAGATGCCTTCAGAGAAGGGGAAGTTGCAAAAGCAAACGCTCAGCGTGATGTATTACTTGCTCAAAAAGAACAAGAAGAAGCAAAACTTAAAAAAGAAGAACTTGCAAGACAAGAAGTTGAAAAACTTAAAATTCAGGTTGAGGCAGATGCTGAAGCTGAAAGATTAAGAAGAGTTGCAAACGGTCAGGCAGACGCTATAAAAGCAAAATACTTTGCTGAAGCAGAGGGTGTGAAGGCCGTATTGGAAGCAAAAGCCGCAGGTTATGCTGATTTGGTAAGAATTTCTAATAACAGACCTGAAATTGCTACAAGCTTCCTGATGATTGAAAAAATCCAGGACATCGTTGCAAAACAGGTTGAAGCAATTAAGAATATCAAATTTGATAAGATTACTGTTTGGGACGGCGGAGCAGGTTCTGCAAACGGTTCTACAACCGCTAATTTTATGAGAGATTTAATCAAATCTCTTCCTGCAATGCATGATCTTGCAAATCAGGCAGGTATTGACAAATCAGGCAGGTATTGAGTTACCGTCAGTTTTGGGTAAAGTCGATAACGGAATTGATGACATAAAAGTGGCAGCATCTCCTGTTAAAGAAAAACCTCAAACTCCGACTCTTAAAAAAGAAGATAAATAAAATTGAATATAAAATTTAATTTTGAAGGGTACACTTTTTGAGTGTACCCTTTTATTTTGTTAAGTTGTGTAAACTTTTGTTTTCTTTATATATTGTGCTTTTTACCTTGCTCGTTTAATTAAAAATTTCCCAAAAGGCAATTTTGAATTAAAAAAAATTTTTATAGAAATATAGGGATATTAAAGGGGAATATTATGGTATACTTGCGCAAAATCGGGGCTGATGAGCCGATTGTAAGCGGTCAGTCAGTACAGCAAGACAAAAAAGCAAAAAAAGAACAGCAGGCAAAAGTTGTTCCTGTCGGTCAAAAAGCTGAAAATAAATCGGATGATGCTGATAAACTTCCTCAGGGGTATTATA
>CACXAK010000056.1 GCA_902765655.1 uncultured bacterium
GTTAATATAATTATTTTTACATCTTTATTAATCGAATGCAGCATCTGAGTTGCTTCAATACCGTTCATTAGTGGTAAACCAAGGTCCATAATTACAATATCAATTTTATTATTTTTAAATACTTCTATTGCATCTTCCCCGCTTGAAGCCTCATAAATAACATCAACATAATCAACATCTTCAAAAGTTGTTTTTAACCCAAAACGAGTCAATTCATGGTCCTCAACTATTAGTAAATTCTTCTTCATATATTTAGTTCCTTTTTAGATAATTCAAATTCAGGATTCAACTTTAAGCTATACTCAAAATTTTCTTTTGCTTCTGCCGTTAACCCCTTATGTTTCAATACTAAACCCAGGTAATAATAATATCTGCAATCGGTTTCGCCTAGGAATTTTACAGTTTTTAAATATGTAATTGCGTTATCAAGATTATCTTTCTTAATTGCGACTCTTGCCAAATCAATCCACGCATCAACAAAATCAGGATTTATAGATATTGCCTTCTTTAAATATTCAAATTCTCGGTCCGGTTCAAGTAACGCCATTTGATAATAAGCCATAAATGATTTTGATGAAACTTTCAAAATTTTAGAATAAATTTCTTTGGCTTTTTGTATATCTTTTTGTGTTAAATACAATTGAGCTAAGGCAATCTCCGGAGCAAAATCAGAACTCTTGCCCGTAATTTTCTTGAAGTGCTTTATGGCTGTAGAATAATCCTTATTCCTTGATGCAATATTACCCAACACAAACCGAGCATCTATGTTTGATTTATCAATATCAAGAGCCATTTGTGCATAATTTTGAGCTTTTTCATACTCTTTCATATCATAATAAACTTTGGCATATAATGCATACACATCTTTATTTATTGACTTTTTGCCGGAAATTGAAGTCTGAAGAACACCTATTGCTTTGTTATATTCCTTATTGTCATAATAATAATAAGCAAGATGATATTTTTTTAAATAATCATTTTTTACAGACTTATACAGGACATATTCTTTTGTGGAATTGATTTCATCATCAAACAGAACTGTTTTAAAATTAGCAGATGCAAATTCATTAAAAGAATTCTGTGCTTCTTTTGGGTTATCACTTTGTGATAATATTTCAGACTTCAAACGTTTATAATTAAGGTTTTTAGGATTCTTTGAGATCGCCTGATTTATATAAAATTTCGCCTTCACTATATCCCCACTTTTCATTGAGCCGTAAGCTGCGATATAGTTTGCATAATCAGAATCCGCTAACAACGAAACCTGTTTTGAGAGTTCTGATGTTGCTTCCCTTGACTGATCATTATACTGCATATTTGAATATAATTCTGAAAGGTACAATTGATCCTTTTGTGTCAAAAAAGCAGAAGGGAAATAATAATTTTTAATATCATCTTCAAGCGATGAAGCCAAAGAATCATCTTGAATTTTTGACATTGCAAGCTCTGCCAGATTAAAAAATCCGATTGACGCCATATCTTTTGTTAAGCGCATATAAACATAATCATTAGGTGCAACACTGTCAATAATAAGTCTAAAATCAGCATATGCAGACTTTACATTACTCTTTGTATATTTGCTCATAGCAATTGAATATTGATTCTTAATTGCATTTTTTGATAAAGTAGCTCTTTTTAACTCAAAAGAAGGCATTACTAACTCTTTCCCGTAATTATTTGTACCCATATCAATCGGATTAACAGGAGCAATACCTTTCATATCGATTGCAAAAGCATCTGAAGCAAAAAAGGTCAAAATTATTATATATAAAAATTTACGCTTCATTACTTCTTTCCTCATCTTCATTTGCTAAATAATATTTATTAAATATTTCCAAAACTTTTTGCTCGCTTTCATTTAATAACTCAGCACCGGAATAATTTTTTACATCATAAAGATTGTGAGTTTTTAAAATAATCATATCATCATCAGAAATTTTTATCCCAGAATCAGACATTAACACGCCAACTATTTTCTCAAGTGATATTTTTAAAAATGTATCAACCAAATTAGGATCAAAATGAGAGCCGGCGCCATCTGATATAATTCCCAAAACATTTTTTATTGGCATTTTATCACGATAATGTCTTTTTGATGTAATTGCATCAAAAACATCTGCAACGGCTAAAATTCTCCCGCCAAGAGTAATTTCTTCCCCTTTTAAATGTCTGTAATAACCTGTACCGTCATACTTTTCATGGTGAGAAGATGCCATTTCAGTAATAATTCTGAAATCCGGCGACATATAAAGCTTATTAAGAATATTATGAGTTATTCTTACATGCTCTTGTATATGTTTATATTCTTCATCTGTTAATTTCCCGTCTTTTTGAAGAACGGAATCTCTTATTCCTATTTTGCCAATATCATGCAAAGTAGCAGCTTTTTCAAGCAAACTCTTGTCTTTAGCACTTATATCTAACTCGTCGGCAATTAATGCGGAATATAATTTTACTCTTGTTGAATGACCTGCAGTAATCTTATCTCTTGCATCGACAGAAGTTGCTAACGTATCAATAAAACTTTCAAACAACAACTTTTGTTCTCGGTACATTTGGAGCTGTTGATCAAATAACTGCGCATTTTCTAAGGCAATACTTGCACTCCCGCCAATGGCTATAAGCAAATCTTCATCATTTTTAGTAAATATACCGTCAATTTTATTTAAAACCTGAAATGCACCAATTATTTCATGGTTATTGTTCATTATTGGCATACACAAAATCGTTTTTGTTTTATAGCCGGTATTTTTGTCAACTTCAGGATTAAACCTAGAATCAGAATATGCATCTGTAATATTCAATGTTTCACCTGTTTGAACTACATATCCTGCAAGCCCTTTATCGGCAGGGAACCTTATTTCTTTATTTTCAACTCCTAGAGCAACCTTTGACCACAACTCATTAGAATCTTTATCCCAAAGAAAAACAGTACATCTGTCAGCTTGCATAGCATTTTTTGTTTCTTCCGCAATAACTTTTAACAGCTCATCGATATCAGTCAATGCAGTAATCGAACGACTGATTCTAACCAATGAAACTAAAGGATCAGTTTGAGTCGGCAGAGAATAATCCATACCATTCTGAAGTTGCTTTATTCTGGTATTAATCAAATCAGAAAGAGAATATTCATCATTTTGTGATGCTAATTTTAATGCATTGTTATAATGAATAAGCGCAACTTCTTTATTATTTTCATAAAAATTTATATTCCCTTTTATCAATTCATTTATCTGTAACGCCGAATTGTTTTCATATTTATTTGCCAAAAATGCAGCCTCTTCCAGCGTATCACTTTCGTCTGCACCATTTATGGAGAAATTTAAAAAATAATTGAGTGACATACATATTGATACAAAAGGATAATTATCCGAATGTTTTGCTATATCATAAGCTTTTGCAACACTCTCTTTTGCTTTTATATAGTCTTTTGACTTTATAAAATCAAGGGCGTTCTTTATAAAAGTATTTATATTTTCTAAACTCATGAGAAATTAATAACCTCTTAGAAGATTTTACTACATTTTTCGAATAATTACAAAGATATTTACAATACTTACAAAATATTAAAATTAGTTAATATATTAGAGCCAATAAAAGGGATGTGATAAAATTATAGTATGGGATATGTTAAAGAGAAAACAGAAAGTAATAAAGGCGACAGAAGCCGTCGTTGCAACAATGTAACGAATTGGCTGGATATACTGTACGTTTTTATAATTGTGATTCTGCTAATACATCTGACTATATTACAGATTATAGATCCTCACAGATACAGAGAACGCGGAAAAATGCAGCGTGCAAGTCATGATTTTGAACTAAGAGGGGATATTTATGACCGCAACGGAATAAAACTAGCTACTGACAGAATTTATTACAATATTTATGTAAGACCTGTTGATTATTCAAAAAGAGAAACTCCCGAAAAAATAACAAAACTTATTGCTCCTGTACTTAATTTGAACGAAAAGATTCTGCTAAAAAAAATATCGAACCGAAATATTAAAATACATGCAGTGAAAAAGAATGTTGACAGAGATACTGCTCAAAAAGTAATGAAAATAATATCAAAAAATAATTTTCGTTCAATTTCACTTGATAAAAAAGATGTCAGAGAATATCCTCAAGGTATATTTGCTTCTCATGTTTTGGGTTTTTACAATTTTGACGCGGGAGTATCAGACGGAGTTGAATACTCCGCAAGAGACAAACTTGAACATGTAGTTAAAGCTACCGGATATCAGCAAACAAGAGACGGGAAAATTATATACAAATTTTCGACAGATCCTGTTGCACCGACAATGAACCCGAAAGGTTTGGATGTAACATTAACAATTGATGCGGCAATTCAGCACGTTTGCGAAAAAGAATTATTTAAAATGATAAAAGAAAAACGTGCATTAAGAGGGGCTGCGATAGTAATGAATCCTAAGAACGGAGAAATCCTTGCATACGCTGTTTATCCGACATACGACCCAAATCATTTTCAAAAAGCTTCGAACAATACTATCAAAAATTGGCCTTTGACAGATGTTTATCCACCCGGGTCAACATTTAAAATAATAACAGTCACAAGTGCAATGGAACTTGGGAAAATAAATGAACACTCAATAATTAAAGACCAGGGGCGGATAAAATTCGGGAACTATACAATTGAGAACTACGATTATAAACAAAAAGGCGCTCCGGGCAACATAAACCTTGTATACTTATTTGAGCATTCAAGTAACATTGGTTCTGTAAATGTCGGTTACCTTATGACCCACAAAGAATTTTATTCAATGCTCAAAAAATTCGGATTCGGTAATAAATCGGGGATAGATCTTCCCGGAGAATCTTCAGGTCTTTTGGCTTCACCCAAATATTGGGATAAAGGACTACACATGACAATGTCATACGGCTACGGAACATCCGTATCAATAATGCAAATGGTTTCGGCAGTTTCTGCTCTAGCCAATAACGGAGTAAGAGTTACGCCTCACATAATTAAATACACCCCTGAGGAGGAAGAAGAAAGAATCAAACATATACCGACTATTACCCCACAAACAGCGAAAACAATAACAAAATTGCTTGTTCAGAGTGTTAATAACGGCAAATCGACAATAAAATCAGACAGATACAATATTGCCGCAAAAACAGGGACTTCAAGAAAACCGGCTGCAAATGGCCGAGGATATTCAGGAACAATGTATACATCTACAATCGGCTATTTCCCGGCTGATGATCCGCAGGTACTTGTTTATGTTGTTATAGATAGTGCAACTAAAGGTGCAGTATGGGGTAACACCGTTGCCGGGCCTGTTTTTCATGAAATAACAGAACAAATTGGCAGAATATTAGATATTAAACCTGATAAAGCTCAACCCGTAACAAAAAAGAACTAAAAGGAGAATAAAATATGAAACTTGATGAATTAATCGAATATTTAAAATACAAAGATTTAATTAACTTTAAAAATGTGGAAATATCCGGGATTTCATACAATTCGAAAACAACCAAACAAGGGGATATTTTTGTTTGTCTTATCGGAGAACACACTGATGGGCATGAATATGCTCAAATGGCCATAGATAACGGGGCCGCAGCATTACTTGTTGAGCATAAAGTCGATGGGGTAGATGTTCCTCAGGTTCAGGTAGCTTCAACAAAACATCAAATAGCGGATATTGCAGACAGATTTTACTCAAGCCCGTCTAAAGGTATAAATTTAATCGGAGTTACAGGAACAAACGGTAAAACAACCGTAACACACCTGATACAAAAGATTATTGAAGAAAACCACAAAAAATGCGCACTTATCGGGACTTTGGGTTATAAATTATCTTCTACAAGCGAGTATCGTAATGCAAAACATACAACCCCGCAAGCTCCTGAATTGCAGGCAACTCTCAGAATGATAAAAGACATTGAAAAAATCGATAATGTAGTAATGGAAGTAAGCTCACATGCACTTGAACAAAACAGAGTCGGCGGCTGCAGATTTAACGGTGCAATATTTACAAACCTTACTCAGGATCATTTGGATTACCACATAACAATGGAAAATTATTTCAAAGCAAAAGCCCTATTATTTCAACGACTTGAAGAAGGAAATTTTGCAATAATAAATATTGATGATGAGTATGGCGAAAGATTTTTAAACGAAGTACCTGATGGGGTAGCGAAATTAACATACGGAGTAAAGAAAGATGCAGACATAAAAGCCGAAAACATCAGTTTTTCTCCAAGCGGGGCTGAATTTACCCTTATATACAAAGGAAACAAATATAATGTAAACTTACATATGAACGGGATGTTTAGTGTATATAATGTTTTGGCCGCAATATCAGCATCAATCGCAATGAATATTGATATAGATATTGCCTTAAATGCATTACAGAATGTTCATGGGGTTGCAGGCAGGTTTGAAGTTGTTAATAAAAAACCGCTTGTAATTGTTGATTATGCACACACTCCTGACGGACTTGAAAACGTTTTGAAAACCGCAAGAGAAATTACACCTGCAAATGGAAAACTCATTTGCGTTTTTGGGTGCGGCGGAGACAGAGATGCAACAAAACGCCCGAAAATGGGAGCTATCGCTCAGCAATTATCTGACAGAATAATTATTACAAGCGACAACCCAAGAAGTGAAAATCCTCAGCAAATCATTACAGATATTATTGCAGGTTTAAAATCAGTGGATCCAGAAATAGTAACGGTTGAACCCGATAGAAGGGAAGCAATCGCTTTGCTAAAAACAATTGCCTCAAATAATGATGTTGTAATAATTGCCGGAAAAGGTCACGAGGATTATCAGATACTCAAAGACAAAACAATTCATTTTGATGATCGAGAAGAAGCAAGAAAAGTGTTTGCCGAAAGCGTAATTTAGTTTAGCAAAAAACATTTTTACACGTTTTATAAAAGGATATGAAAATCATGGGTAATTTTATAACTAAACCGCTTATAGAACAACATTTTCACGGAGCATATGGAATTGATTTCAATAAAGCAACCGTAAATGATGTACTGGACCTAGCACAAAAAATAAAAAAAGAAGGAGTTGGCGGAATATTTCCGACTCTTGTTACCGACACCGTTGAA
>CACXAK010000057.1 GCA_902765655.1 uncultured bacterium
AAAATGCTTTGATGATTTTGGATTTTATAAAATTAAGGCCTTAATTTTTCCCGATAACTTCAGAGTAAAAAAGCTTCTCACTCAGGTTGGATTTGAATATGAAACTACATTGCCTGATGAAACTTTAAGAAATGGTAAACCGCAAAATATTGATGTTTATTCTATAAAAAGAACTTATTACTACAAAGACGAGGTGAATTATGATTAATACAAATGATATTACGTTACTTACTGCTCAGGATTATTACAATGAGCAAAATATTTTAAATAATATTATTTCTAAATACGATTACTATAATGATGCAAGAAATTCTCAACGTGCTGATAACAGACTTATTTCTTATGCAATTTATAATGCTGATATTCCTCAGATAAATGACTGGAATTGCCGTATTCAGCTGCCTGAGATTTATGAACTTGCACAAACATTAAAATCACATATTGTACAAAATTTATATTCTCATCCTGACGGTATGTTTGATGTTTCGGGAGTAGATTTAAAATCACAAAAATATGCAAACCGTCAAAAGGCAATGCTTGTCAATACTTTTGAAGAAATGAAATTGTCTGATGAAATGGAAAAGATAGTGGATTCTGTTGTTGAAACAGGGGAAGTGACTTTGTTTGTCGGATGGGAAACAAAAACAAGAAAAGTCCGCAGAGCGTTATCATTGCAGGAACAAGTTGAGTTTAATACAGATAAGTCCTTTGTTATTGAAGATAAAGTTATTTATGACAACGTAAAAGTTAAATTTGTTCATTATGAGGATTTTGTGTTTGACAGAACAAATGTGAATAATTGGGATTCCTGCCCTAAGATTTACCGTACATATCAGACTTTAGATGAAATCAGAACAAATAAATCAAATAATTTGTTAAATATTGAAAAGCTGGAAATACTGAAAGGGGTGGTGGCAAACAAAAAAGGTCAAAAGGATTCTAAATATTCAATTCCAAAAATAGAAGTATTGGAATATTGGGGCGATATTGAACTCCCGTCAGGGGAAATTCTTAAAAATCAGCTGATTTCAGTTGCAGGCAGAAGCGTGATTATACGCTTTGAGGATAATCCTTTTGTAATTAATCCGTTTATACATGCCAATATCATAGAAAATCCGTCAACAGGGAGAGGAATTTCACCTTTGCGTGTGGCTTTGATATTGAACAACATATCTTCAACAATTCTGAATAAACAGCTTGACGCGCTTGCGCTGATGATGAATCCCCCATATCTTGCACCAAAAGGTTGTTTTATGGGTAAACAGGACGTCAAACCGGGAAAAATTATTGAATATGATTCAACTTTAATGACTTCTGCTCCTGTTCCGCTTTCTTTTGACAAAGCAATGACCGGCTGGGATTTTCTCAATTATTTTAAAACAACTATTGAAAGTGCAACGGGGATTTTCAAAAATATGGTGGGTAATCTTTCGGGAGTTGAGCGTAGCGCAACTGAGATAAATTATTCTGCAAACGGGCAGGAAGCGCGACTTAATATGATTTTGGATTCTATCAACAGAAAAGTTATTGTTCCTATGGTTGAAAAAACAGCTCAATTGATTTCGTATTTTAAAATTGGTTCAGAAAGCATAATGATAAATGATCATGGAAGAACTGATTTTGTAGATATTGATGATGAAATCAGAAATTCAAATTATGTATACAGATACGGTGACAGAAAAGCAACATTTGAACGGAAATCGAAGTTTAAAGAAATGTTTGATGTGCTGACTAATTTTGTCAAAGTAGAAGAAGTAGCACAGCGTATAAACTGGCTTGAATGTTTCAAATTTGCACTTGAACAGTACGGAGTTGAGAATTCTAATAACTTCTTGAAAGATGACGGAATGACACAAATTCCGCCTCAGATATAACTCTTTCTTCACACATATGAAGGGCGGGTGGGTTGGTTTTTATTGAATAAATTTATTAAAGTTTGTGTGTTGGCAAAATTAAGAGTAACCACATATAAAAAATGGGCATGTTATTTAACTTGCCCATTTTTCAATAATTTTTTTATAAATTAACTAAATGCATAATAATTCCCGAACTTCTTTACGCTTAACTTTAAGTGTAGTTGTTTTAGGCAGCGGCTCTTTTGATATTACAACAGATGTCGGGCGTTTGTATGATGCAAGCTGCTGTGATAATGTCTTAACATCAAGTTTAATCATTCTGTCAATGTCGTCTTCCGAGTATGTATTATACATTTCCTGTTTTGGTACAATTACTGCCGTAACTTCTTCTGCGCCGTCTTTTGCCCCAAAGCTTCTTGATACTCCGAGAACACAAACTTCACTTATGTAGTGGCTATTTTCAAGTACCGCTTCAACTTCTTCAGGAAATACTTTTTTACCGCCCTGAAGGACTATCATATTTTTAATACGCCCCGTAATGTATATATGGCCATCTTTGTCAATTTTTGCGATATCTCCTGTATGCAGCCAACCGTTTTCATCAATAACTTCTGCTGTCATTTCAGGTTGATTGTGATAACCCTTCATTACAGAAGGGCCTCTCAACCACAATTCACCTGTTGCTTCATCAATTTTTGCTTCAAAATGTCTCAAAGGATGACCAACAGAAGCCAATTCTCCGCGTTTGTCATGGTTAACCGATACAACAGGACTTGTTTCTGATAATCCGTATCCCTGATAAACTCTGATACCGATTCTTTCAAAGAAAGTTCCGACTTCAACATCTAACGGCGCTCCGCCGGATATGCATCCGAAGAATTTTCCGCCCCAGCTTTGATGTATTTTTTTGAATAATTTTCTTCTCATTTTGTATGACGGAATAAATTGCGCAATAAAATACATTATTTTAAACGCAATTTGTACGGCTTTTGGAGTTGTTGAAAGTTCTTTTTCTATACCTGCTTTTAATAATTTCAAAAATGCAGGTACGGCAATCATAAACTGAATACCTTTTTCTTTCATTACTCCGGTTATATCTTTTGGTTTAAAACTGCTCGTGTAATAAACAGAAAAACCGGCATTTAAAAATGTTGAAAAACCGACAGTCATTTCAAATAAATGATTCATTGGCAAAATTGATAACATATGAATCGCCTGTCCTTTTGGTAAGATAATATCAACAACTTCCATCAAATCAACAAGTTGCGCATTTACATTTTGGAATGAAATTTCAACCCCTTTAGGTGCTCCTGTTGTTCCTGATGTATAAATGATGAATGCTGTTGATTTAGAACTTCTCTGACGCCATTTCCCGTCATAATTATCAGGAAAATCGTAGATATTTTGGACATTTGCGCTGCTTGTATGTTCATCAATTACATATATGTATTTAATTTCAGGAATCATTTTTTGTAATTCCAGTGCGGTGTCTAAGTAATGTTCGGATGCAAAAAGTACTGTCGGTAAACAATCCGAAAGTATTGACTTTAATTCATATTTTGAGAGTTTTATATCTAAAGGAACAGTAGTGGTTCCTGTCAAAACTGATGCAAAAACGCAAGCTCCGTATTCAGGTTTTGATTCGGATAAAATTGCAAGACATTCACCTTTTTTTATACCAACATCTTCAATAAGATATCGGGCAATTTTCCTTGCCAGTAACCCAAGTCCTTTGTATGTAAATTCTTCCCAGCCGTATTGACCTTTAATTCCGAGTGCAACACGTTCTTCATAATCTTTTGTTTTGTTCTGAATATGAGATAAAATGTGACTATTCCGTAATTCCATAATATAAACCCCAAATCTTTAAATCAATACCATCTATACTAAGATATTTTATAATCTATATTTGTAAATGTCAATTATTGAAAAAGTATATATAATTAAATTATTTCTTTAAGTTGTATCCCCGATTTTGTCGTATCGGTTATTTATATTATTATGTGGTGAAAGTTATATTTAGAACTTGCCCGAAATAACAACTGTGATAAGATAAAATCAAAAGGATTTGGTACAAAATGAAAAAAGAGTGGCTTTTAAAAAATAATGATGGATTCAGGGGTTCTTTGATTGAAAAACTTTTAATGAGCCGCGGAATTTCTTCTTCAGAAGATATTGAAAATTTTTTAAATCCTTTAAATATGGAGCTGACTTCTCCTGATGTATTTACTGATATGGGAAAAACCGTCAGCAGATTATCACAGGCGATAGATAATAATGAATGTATTTTAATATATGGGGATTTTGATGCAGACGGCGTTACATCAACATCGGTTTTGTATAAAACAATCAGTCATTTGGGCGGTAAAGTAAGTTATTACATTCCTGACAGAGAAACTCAGGGACACGGGTTAAATACAAATGCTTTGACTTCTATAATGATTAAAGTTAAACCAAAGGTTATAATCACTGTTGATAACGGAATTTCAAATGTTGAAGAAGTGAAATTTATAAACAGCTTTAAAACGATTGATGTTATTATAACCGATCACCACGAGCCACCTGAAATTTTACCTGAGGCATATGCAATTATTAATCCGAAGGCGCCTGATTCTTTGGATGAAAAATTGAGTGCCAAACAAATTGAATATTTGACATACCTTGCCGGCTGCGGGGTTGCATTAAAAGTTTCTCAGGCACTTTTGACTCATTATAATAAGCCGGCATATGTTAATGAGATTTTACCTTTTGTTGCAGTTGGTACGGTTGCAGATTTAGTTCCGCTTTTGGGCGAAAACAGATATTTTGTCACAAAAGGTTTGGATTTGATTTCAAAGGGTAAGCATGATGGCTTGAAATTACTTTTGGAAAGTGCAAATTATGACATAACAAAAGGAATAACATCTGAAAATATTGCCTTTGGTGTTGCTCCAAGGATAAACGCTTCAGGGCGTCTTGACAGTGTTGATAATGCTATTAAGGTTTTGATTTCGGATAATATTCAGGAAGTGAAAGTAGCAATTGAAAATCTGAATGAATTGAATTCCGTTCGCCAACGGCTTTGTGACGATACTTTTAAACAAGCTGAGGAAATATATTTAAAAGAGGGTACAAAAAATCCTGCAATAATTTTATGTTGTGAGGACTGGCATGTCGGAATTATCGGTATTGTTGCATCAAAATTTGTTGAAAAATATTATAAACCAACATTTTTAATGACCAAAAAAGACGGAATATACAGATGTTCTGCAAGAAGCATAGAAGGAGTTCCATTATATGATGTTATAAGTGAAAATTCCGAGCTTTTAGACGGTTTTGGAGGGCATAAACTTGCAGCGGGGCTATCATTCAGTGAAGACAAATCTTCTTTTGAAGTTGTAAAAAAAGCGCTTAATGAAACAGTTTCGCATTATGCGGCGGGTCAAGATTTAAAACCATTCATAAATATTGATATGAAGCTTGAGTCAGCTGATATTACGCTTGATTTTGTAGAACATTTATCTCAGCTTGAACCGTTTGGGGCAAATAATCCGAGTCCGATTTTTGAATCAGATGATTTTGTTGTGTCGGATAAAATGCTTATGGGCAGTGACAAAAAACATTTGAAATTGATGATATCAAAAGATGGTTATACGTTTCCTGCAATATGGTGGAGCAGGGGTGATGTAGCTTTGGATAAAGGGGATAAGCTTGATATAGCTTTTCATCCTCAAGTTAATGAATTTAACGGAAATACTTCAATTCAATTAATTGTTGATGATATTCATTCCGAAAAACTTGAAGAGGATGAGCAAACGGAAGAAAAGCTGAAAATATATGACTATCGTCAAAAGACTGATTTTTTGAATAATGTGAATGATTATCTGAAAAATACAACTTCAAAGATAGGTGTTTTTGCAGAATGTAAGGCGGTTTTGGATAATATTAAGCCGTATCCTGCAATAAGTTCAAGAGTTTTTACAAGGGAAAATGTTCCTGAGTGTGATTTTGTGATGTTTTTTGATTACCCGCCTGACAGAGAAACATTTGATAATATTTTAAGTGCTGCGGCACCTAAAGGGCTGCATTTTATGAACTTTGAGCCAAAAATTTATGATGAGGTTTCGTTATTAAATACTTTTGTCGGGATGATAAAATTTGCTGCACACAATAATGACGGGAAGATTGAATTGGTTCGCTTTGGTAGTTTTTTGGGGAAATCAGATGAAGTAATTTTGTCGTTATTAAAATTACTTGAGGATAAAGGGCATATAAAGGTAACTGAAATTACAGAGTCATATTGCAAAATAAATCTTTTGGGGACGGAAAATATATCGGCTGTTTTAAATACGGAAGAGTATGAGCAAATATTTGAACTTTCGCAGGAATGTGATATGTTTCGTCAATCGCTCTTGGAAGATGATTTGGAACAGATTGTTTACGGCAAATAAATTTTATACTAAAATAATCTTATGGAAACGGAATTGAAACAGGAATTGAATATATTAAAACCTCGATTTGAAAAAATCAAGGAGTGTCTTTGACCCGAAGAATTTAGAAAAAGAATTAAACGAATTGAATTCCCAAATGCAAAATCCCGATATCTGGAACGATAACGAAAAGGTCTCAAAAATAGGGCAGGAAGTCAAAGAAAAAAAAGAGATTCTTGATAAGTTAAAAACTTGGGAACAAACAATTGAAGATGCTTTTACGGCAATAGAACTCGGGGATAAAGAGCTTATTGAACTGAGTTTTGAAAGTGTAAAAGGATTGTCAAAAGAGCTTGAAAAATTTGAATTGCAGCAAATGTTATCGGGTGAATACGATAATGCAGACGCGATTTTGACAATAAATTCAGGTGCAGGCGGGACTGATGCGCAGGATTGGGCAAGTATGTTGCTGCGAATGTATATGCGCTGGGTTGAAAATCGCGGCTGGAAGTGTGAACTTTTGGATAAACTTGACGGTGAAGAAGCCGGAATAAAATCTGCAACGGTCAAAATAACAGGCAAATATGCTTTTGGTTATTCAAAAGCCGAAAAAGGAGTTCATCGTTTGGTAAGAATTTCTCCGTTCAACGCTAACGGCAAGCGGCAGACAAGTTTTGCATCTGTTGATGTTTCGCCGATTGTTGAAGATTTTGAAAAAGAAATTGTTATTCCGCCTGAGGATTTGGAAATTACTAC
>CACXAK010000058.1 GCA_902765655.1 uncultured bacterium
GTTAATTCCCCGCCGATTACATTATTATTGGTCGTATAAATATATGCCTTAATATTTTGTTCGTGTCCGTCAGGGAATACAAATTTAGTGATTTTAACTTTCATTGCTGCGTTTGTACCGACAATCGGTTCATTTATTTTTTCGATGTACCCATAAAATGCGGTATCTTCGGGTATAACCTTTATATCACCCACAAATAAATCATTAGTGGCAACAAATTTTACTTTGTATCCGACAGGGCAGGTTTCTGTTGAAACTTCTTGCATATTAATTACAGGAACAACTATGCCTGCGGGGATTTCTACACCTGTTTCATCTCTTAAATCTACTTTTACATCCGGCAAATTATCCTGATTGTTCCCCTGAATCTGTGATTCTTTACGGATGTTTGGCTGAGTTTGAGAGGTTGCGGCTTTTTCATCCGCATAGACACACATAACGCTGCATGTGTAAATTAGTAACAATATCAGTAATTTTTTCATAACAATATAATTATAACAATTTTTTGTAATATATCAATACAATTAAATTTAAAAGCAGAGGACTTTGCGCCCTCTGCTTTTAAAACTCTTTTAATAATATTTATTATACAGCAACTTTCATTGTTTTTTCAATGATTTCGTTGAAGCTGTCAGCTTTTAATGAAGCGCCGCCAATTAAAGCACCGTCAATATCAGACATTGACATTTGTTCTTCAATTGTTGACGGTTTAACTGAGCCGCCATATAAAATTCTGATTGAATCAGCAGCACTTTGTCCTGCAACTTCAGCAACAACGCTTCTGATCATTTTAATTACTCTGTTAGCTTCCGTTGCATCACAAGATTTACCTGTTCCGATAGCCCAGATAGGTTCGTAAGCAATAACTGATTTTGCAACATCTTCAGATGAAATACCGCTCAATGCAGCTCTTATTTGAGATGCAATCCAGCTGTCAGTAATTCCTGATTCTCTTTGTTCTAAAGATTCGCCGCAGCAGATAATAGGTATTAACCCACCTGCTAATATTGCTTTTGCTTTTTTATTAATCATTTCATCTGTTTCAGAAAAATACTGTCTTCTTTCTGAGTGCCCGATAATAATGTATGAGCAGCCGGCATCTTTTGCCATTTCAACTGAAATTTCACCTGTGTATGCTCCTGATGATTCCCAGTGACAATTTTGTGCTGCAACCGCTAATTTTGTACCCTGACAACCACAGTCACATGGGATTTCTTTTACCTGATTTAAACAGGTAAATACAGGAGCAATGACAACTGAAGGTAATTGCACTGCTGTATAGTTTGTAACAAATGATTTTATTCCTTCATATAATGCTTTTGCATCACTCTGAAGTAAATTCATTTTCCAATTTCCTGCAATAATAGGTTTTCTTGACATAATTAAATCTCCTTTTCTTATCTGAAAATTACTCTATGATTTTATATTAAACAAAATTTTAATACAACTGTATGCTGCCTTATTGCATAAGCTATTTAAATATAGTATAATTATATTAATAATTGGAGGTATTAATATGTTTGGTTATGATAAGCATAAAAAATCAGGTTTTACTTTGGCTGAAGTTTTAATTACTTTGGGTATAATCGGTGTCGTTGCTGCAATGACAATTCCGACATTAATGATGAACTACCAGAAACAGGTTTGGGAATCAAAACTGAAAAAGGCATATTCTGTTGCAACAAATGCCTGTGAGCGTATGCTTGTAGAAGAAAATGTATCAAGGGTAAATGAAACTGAGGTATATGGATCGGTTACCAATGATACGCTTAGAAAATACTTTAAATTAATGAAAGATGGTACAGATGTTACCGGAAAAGGTTTTTCGATATTATTGCCTGATAGTGCAATTTTATATTTAACTGCTGCAGATAATGGTTTTACTTTTTATACTGATGTGAATGGCGAAGAAACTCGACCGAATCTGGCAGGAAGAGATTTGTTTCAATTCAGGTTAGACCAGAATTGTGCGTATGACAGCTCTATTGGGGATAATGCTTCTGATGAAGCAAAATATTTTAAGGCTGTTGTTGAAAATGACTGGAAAATTCCTGATACATATACCACAACAAGCGGGAATTAATGGAACTTATTTATGAGTAAAAAAAGTGCGTTTACATTTTTAGAAGTCATGTTTGGCTTGGCTATTGTTGGATTAATCAGTTCAATGGTTATTCCTATATTTTATAATTCTTACGCAAACAGAGTAATGGGTACCGAATTAAAAAAAGTAACAGGTCTTATTACGACGGCGGCAAAAGAAATTATATCTGACGAACGTGCAAATGATGAGATTGATTTATCTGTATTTGGAGAAGAAAGTGATACAAGCGGTAATACGGAAGAAAATACTTCAGAAAATACCTCTGAAGGGGCTTCGACTTCAGTAAGTACCGGATTTTATCTTACTACTGCAGGAGCAAAAACATCTAATTCAACTCAGGGCGTTGAGTATTTTATGAAAAAATATATTTCGCATACAAAAGTAAACTGTGGTTCAGGTGGGACAAATGACTGTGTCGGGGCAAAGTACAGAAGTCATAAAAAAACAGATCTGGGAACTATTCCAAGTGATTTTTATTGTATCAGAACAGTTAATTCCGCAACGATATGTATGAAGCACAATGATGATACGAATTTGGTAAATATAATAATTGATGTAAACGGCAGTGATCGTCCCAATATACCTGGTGTTGATACTTTTACGATGTATATCACAAGTGAAGGCGATTTGAAAGATATTGATGAAGATGAGAATAATTGCGATAAAGAACGTGAATCAGGTCATACTGTATGGGGTTATGCTGCGGGTTGTTTCACTAAAATAATAGCAAATGGCTGGAAAATGCCGAATAATTAATCTCTATATGTCAGCATCTATTATTTTGCATAATTTTTGGTAACTTGTTCTTTTCCCGTCTGCTCCTGTGTAGATGAATGTTTCTTTCCCCGTTTCATTATTTGTTATAATAAATTCTTTTCCTAACAATTTTTCTTCAGGAGTTTTGAAGATATTAATACTTTTTAAAATCTCATTTTTTGATTTTTTAAGATGCTCGACGTGATACAACTCAGTATTTTCGTTCTTTTTTACGATAGTTTTTATACATATTTCATCCATGTTTATATATTCTTTAATACTTTTTATATTATTGAATTTATCTTTTTCAATATATTTTGTTATGACCTCCCCTGGGGCATAATATGATTCTAATATTAAATCGTCATAAATTTCAGAAAATTTCACCAGGTTATTATCTTTGTCATATTCGTATAAGTTCCCGTATGAGCCGTACTGGTCATAATAGGTTACTTTGTTGCTTTTTAAATGTTTGTTATTGTAATATTTATTTTCAGTTTTTTCTACAGGTTCGTTTTCTTTATTAAACACTTTTTCTTCAATTAAGAGATTGTTTTTATCGTATTTTGATTTTGTAGTTTGAAGAGTTGTGCCTGAAGAATTCAGTTTTCTTGAGAGAATAATATTTCCATTTTTGTCAAAAGTATTGTCTATGTACCATTTTCCGCCACATTCACTGTATATTTCTCTGATTTTATTCCCAAAATCATCGTAGGTAACTTTATTGTCATAAATGCATTTTTCGTCTATACCGAATATTCTTGTCCAAATAGGTTTCCCGTTTTTATTCGCAATTAAATTAATATTTGCAATTTTAAGTCCGCTGCGGAGTTTGTATGTTCCTGTTATGTTATTGTTTTCAGGTAACAGTATTGTATGTGAGCCGTTTTTAAGATTTCTGACAATTGTTTTGTCTACAATTCCGTTGTTTAAAATCGGATCACCTTGTATATTTTGCAGCTGAATATTTCCGTTCCCGAGATATTTTGCTTTATTTAAAAAATATCTTGTGTCAATACTTATATCATCAAGGTATTTAATAAACCCAAAAATTAATTTTGGTGATATTACATACTCTATGAGTCTTTTTGAGGCATCGTATGTTTTCCCTATTATATTATTAATTTTTTCCTGTTTCGTATAATTTATTCCGATGTTGTGGGTAATTTCTTTATGAAATATGTCTTTTCCGTTTTTGGTTACGTCTGTTAAATCGCCTGAGTTATTATACTTATAATTTTTTGTAATAATCTCATCTTCTTTATTTAATGAAGATAAACGTAACAGCCCATTATCGTAATTCAGGCACAAAGTTCTGCCGCTATTCAATCTGGTAAAAAATGTTCCTGTGTATTTTTTGCCTTCTTTATACAGGTATTTCCCGTTATATTTAAGTGTTTTATCAAAAGAATTTATTTTAATCATGTCGCTTGGCATGATATAAAACACCTGAAAATAAAATTTGCGCATTAACGTAAAGCAAATTTACATCCGCAGTAATTCTGACGGTATAAGCCCAAATCTTTGGATATTTTGTTCGTTTTAAGGAACCCGTCATTTTTTCTGAAATTGATTGGTAAATATTTTAAATTATGTTTATTTGCGATCGAATTTCCTATTTCTGATAATTTTTCATAATTTTTATGAGGGCTTATTACCATTGAAGTAGTAAATTCTTCGATTCTGAGAGCTTTTGCTTTTTGGGCTGTTTTATTGAGGCGGAGTTCAAAACATTTGTCGCACCTTGCACCTTTTTCCGGCTCATTTTCAAGCCCTTTTACAAATTCATAATAAGCTTCCGGTTCATAGTTGCCTATTATAAATTCGCAATTAAAATGTCTGCAAAGCGTTTTTTCAGCTTCCAGTCTTTTGTTGTACTCTTCTTCCGGGTATATGTTGGGGTTATAAAAATAAACGACAACGCAATATCCCATATCTTGTAATAAAGATATGGGATATCCTGAACAAATTCCGCAGCATGCGTGCAGTAATATTTTTTTAGAAGAATTTGAGTTTTGGTTTTGCGCCATTTTTAATTAACCATTCTTTTAATTCAGGATACGGCTTTACTCCCATGCTGAAATCATTTCCGATTTTCAGTGATGGTGTACCAACCATTCCTTTTGAAAATGCAAAATCAATATCTTTATTTATTGCGTCTGCAACTTCTTTTGAATTTGCATCTTCTTTCAGTTGTTTAAAATTCAGTTTAATACCGGATTCTTTCAGCATTTTTAATATATCTTCTTCGGTTGAAGCTCTTTTTTCAAACAACGCAGATTCAACTTCCCAGAATTTTCCTTGCTTTTCTGCAGCTAAGCCATATTTTGCGTTTATACATGAACCGATATGAAAATCATCATTCATATATTTATTGCATGCCTTATCAAGTGGCATATTGTGATGTTCTACTCTCACATTTTTAAAATCCCGTACAACTTTATGAACCATAATGTTTGCAGTGTAGCAAATAGGACACATATAATCCGAATAAACTTCAAGAACAACCGCATCATCATCTTTTGATCCTAATACGTTTCCTTCAACAGCATAAATATTGCTTTTTAGTTTGAGGAATTCTCCGAAAGCTCTGTATCCTTTTAATGCAGGGGAGAATTTTGCACTGGAGAATGTCCAGTAGAAAAATCCGCATGCTGCAATCATAACGAATATAAATGCGTATCTGTACGGTAACGGTTTTAGAGCATCCACAAAATCCTGCCAGCTTTGTTTTATGGCTCCGAAAAAATGTGCTTCAATGCCAGCGGCAGCGACAAGACCTATTATAAAATTAAGAACGTATGTGACTAAACACATAATACATAATTTTTTAATTTCAAAATAACTTATTCCGAATAGAGTCATAGAAATCAAAAATGAAATTAAACCTAAAGCCGCAATGTAATGAAATTTATTTTTGAATACTTCCATGAATTTAAAAATAGGAGCTTTTTTAAGCCAGTCTACCATCAGCATAATGCCCATAAACACATATAGAAATAGTCCCCAATATGCTAATGGTACGCCAAGGAATTGGGATTCTACTGTTCTTGCTACTCCGTCACAATCAATAAAATCATTTACGGAGCAAAAACTTGGTAATGCGTGTTCATTAAAATTTGCCTGATAGTATATATAAGCCAAATCAACGGTAACCAGAATCCCTATAAAAATAAGGATTGATAATATTAACGATTTCCAATATTGTTTTTTATTTTCTTCCATAAAGTTTCTCCCTTTTTACAAATAAATATTACCCGCTAAACATGAATTAATCAACTAATTTTTCTTTATTATGTTATAATTTTTTTATGAAAAATATTTCACAAAAGAGCCAGACGGCTCAGAATCGTTTAATTATTTTTGGTCTTGTGTTCAGTACTTTGCTGATTATGGCGATTGCGGTTTTTGCTGCATCTAGTATTCAAAAGAACTTAACTGATGGTTATCACAGTTTTGGACAGGTTATTGCAAAAACTCTTGCTGTTGAAACAGCAGATCTTATAAAAAATTCGGATGGGACTCGGAAAAAAGAAATTCTTAAAACTCATTCGGATTTAATATTGAATTCAAATAAGAATATTGTTTATATTGAGTTTCGTGATAAGAACGGAAAAATTTTATACAAAGCGGTTAATAAAGAATTTTCTTCAAACAAAAAATCAAATATATCCGTATCTTCTCCGATGACTGATATGCAGACAAGAGCAAATGAGGGCTCAGTAACTGTCGGCTTATCTGATAATATAGTTGATAAGCTTTCATCGACAACAAGAGCATCTATTATGTTTGTATTTATTATTGTATGGCTTGTTTTTGCGTTTGTTGTATTGATAAATAATTATCTGATAACAAGGGAATTAAAAATCTTCAGAGATGGGGTTAAACGTATATCTTCAAAAGAATTCGGCGTAAAAATTGAAAGTGAAGAAGTCAGCGATGAAGTCAAAGAGCTTTTTAATGCATTTAA
>CACXAK010000059.1 GCA_902765655.1 uncultured bacterium
AGATAAAATACAGGAATATACTGACAAAGAAGCCGAAGTTCAGAAGAAGAAAGATGAACTTCTTGAAAAAGAAGATTATTTGGCAGAACTTGTGCAAAAACAAACAGAAGAACTTGAAAGAATTTCAGGGATGTCTTGCGAAGATGCTAAAAAAGCGCTTTTAGAACAACTAAAAAATGACTTGGCACAAGAACAAATGCAGTTAATAAGAGAAAACGAAGCAAAAATTAAAGAAACATCGTTAGAAAAAGCTCAGGAAATTTTATCCACGACGATGCAAAGATGTATGATTGAACAGGTTGTAGAAACAACCGTTTCAGTTGTCGCTTTGCCAAATGATGAAATGAAAGGCCGTATAATCGGTCGTGAAGGTCGTAATATCAGAGCTTTGGAAACTTTGACAGGTGTAGATTTAATAATTGATGATACCCCTGAGGCAGTTGTATTATCAAGTTTCGACCCTGTAAGACGTGAAATTGCAAAATTGGCATTAGAGAAATTGATTGTCGATGGGCGTATTCACCCTGTAAGAATTGAAGAAATGGTAGCAAAAGCACAGGAAGAAATCGATAAAAAGATTTGGACCGAAGGCGAAAATGCCGCACTCGAAATGGGCGTTATGGGTTTAAATAAAGAGCTCATCAAAACATTAGGCCGCTTATATTACAGAACAAGCTACGGACAAAATGTACTAAAACACTCTTTGGAAGTCGGTCATATTGCAGGTATGCTTGCAGCAGAACTAGGTGCTAATGAAAAAATCGCCAAACGCGCAGGTTTACTACACGACATAGGAAAAGCGGTTGACCAAACCCAAGAAGGTACACATATCCAGCTTGGGGTGGAAATCGCAAACAGATATGGTGAAAAGCCGGAAGTAGTCCACGCAATTGAAGCTCACCACGATGATGTTGTGGCAAATACGATTGAAGCGGTATTAGTTAAAGTAGCAGATGCAATCTCTGCCGGTCGCCCCGGGGCAAGACGTGATACTTTGGAAATTTATATCAAACGTCTGCAAAAGATTGAAGAAATCGTAAACAGCTACGAAGGTATTAAACAATCCTTTGCGGTTCAGGCAGGTCGTGAAGTCAGAATTATTGTTCAGGCAGAAATGTTTGATGACCTGGCTTCAGGTAAATTAGCAAGAGATGTTGCAAAACGCATTGAAGATGAACTTGACTATCCGGGACAAATCAGAGTAACGGTTGTTAGAGAATTCCGCGCAACTGAAATAGCAAAATAAAATGAATAATAACACTATCAAAATCATATTTTTCGGAGATATAGTCGGCAAACCCGGAAGGACTGCCGTCAGAGATTTTTTGGCTCTGAACAAAGAAAAATATGATTTTGTTGTTGCAAATATTGAAAACGCATCTCATGGATTTGGTTTAACCGAAAAAAATTATAATGAATTTTTGGGATATGGAATTGATGTCATGACATGCGGAAATCATATTTGGGATAAAAAAGATATATATTCATACATCGAAAAAGCTGACAGACTTGTTCGGCCCATAAATTATCCAAAAGAAGTTGCAGGTGTCGGATCAAGAATTATAGAAAAAAACGGAATAAAAATCGGTGTCATAAATTCTATCGGCAGAGTTTTTATGAATATAGTTGATTCTCCATGGGAAATTGTAAAAGATGAAATTGCAAAAATTAAGGAAATAACTCCGATAATTTTAATGGATTTTCATGCAGAAGCAACCGCAGAAAAAATTTGTTTTGCGAAGTATTGTTCGGAATTTGGCTTGAGTGCATTTTTTGGAACTCACACTCATGTTCAGACTGCAGATGAAACAATAATAAATAATATGGCATATATTACTGATGCCGGTTTTTGCGGTGGCTCAGACGGAGTAATTGGTATGGAATACCAAACATCTTTGTCGCGTTTTTTGACGGGGATTCCGGAACGATATGAAGTTGCGCAAGGTAATGTGACACAGGTTAACGCCCTTGAGGTTGATATTGATGTTAACAACGGTCATGCTTTAGCGGTAAAAAGAGTTTTTTGTAGTAATAGTAAGATAAAGGAAAGTGGAGATGAAAACTGACTTACATATTCACACATATTTTTCCGACGGAGTTTTTACCCCGGAAAAAATTGTGGATACCGCTGTTGATGTCGGGCTTGGCGCCATAGCAATTACGGATCACGATAATGTTTTGGCCTATGATGTAGCTCAAAAATATATCAAAGACAATAATTTGTCCGATAAAATTCAAATATTGCGAGGAATTGAAGTAAATACTTTGTATAAAGATTATGAAGTTCATATTTTGGGTTATTTTATGGACGTTAATAACTCAGATTTTCAAAATTTAATAAAAACCCAGCAGCAAGCGAGGGTAAAACAAACGAAAGAAATATTGAGCTTATTGGCAAAAAAAGAAGGTATTAGAATAAAATTTGAAGATATCAAAAAACTTGTAGCCCCGGGAGGCAGTATCGGACGTCCACACATAGCAAGAGCAATAACAAGTGCAGGCGGTACAAATAATGTTATGGATGCGTACGCAAAATACATTCATTTGGATTCCCCTGTATATGTCCAGAGAAAAACTGTTTCTCCGCAGGATGCGGTTGAAATAATTTATGATGCGGGAGGTATTCCTGTTATCGCTCACCCACATGATTTGGAAAATATGGCTGAAGGACTTATTAAAGATTTGATGAATTATGGATTACGCGGCATTGAAGCGTACCACAGAAAGCATTCTCCTGCAATGGTAGAATACTTTTCATCAATGGCAGAAAATTTTGGTCTTATTGTTACAGGCGGTTCGGATTTTCATGCTCCGAATATCATGAACGGGCAAATCGTTTTAGGTAAAAATTTTATTCCGGAATGGGTATATGATAAACTTATAGAAGAAAAAAAGCGTCTTGATATTGCTAATGTAAACTAATTATGAAGAAATTTGTATGGAGAATTGAATATTCACTAACTATATTCGCAATATTTGCGGGTATCTTGTTTATGATTCCGACATCATTTACATCAAAAACGGCTGTATTCATTTCAAGATGGAATTCCGAGTATAACAAAATAGAATATGCTTTTTCAGCATTAAGTGCTCAGGCAGAAACAGAGGCAATTGAAAGCTTTATAAATTCAAAAAATGAAAAAGAACGTGAAAAATTCATGGTTAAACTAATAAAGCCATATCTGCGTCTGGAAGATCGTGTAAGTAAGAAAAAATATGTTCAGCATTATATGAACGGGAAAGTTGTTCCTAAAGATGACTTATACCATTTTGATCTGTTATATGATAATCAGGACGATCTTATTGTAGGAATAAAAGATGTTGTCGATAAAACAACCGACTCCCCTGTATATTTAATGATGATTGATACCAACGGGCACAAAAAACCTAATACATGGGGCAAAGATATTTTCGGGTTGAACATATATATAGACGGAAACATCAACCCGATTGGATATGGCTGGGACGTTGATAAACTGAGAAAAGACTGTTCAAGCCGCGGAACAGGATTATCGTGTTCACATTTTTACAGAATTGGCGGTGAGTTTGTTGAATAAAATTAAAAATATCTGCGTGTTTAGTTCATCAAGTGACTATTTAGATGAAATTTATTATAAGGATGCAAAAGAAATTGGCAAACTTATAGGACAAAACGGTTATAACATTGTCTATGGCGGGTCAACATTGGGAATGATGTGGGCTTGCGCATCTGAAGTTAAAAACAACGGGGGAAAAATTTATGGTGTAATGCCAAAAAGACTTGTTGATATGGGATGCAGAACCGATAATTGCGATGAATTTTATATGGCTGACGGGATGCGTGACAGGAAACAAAAAATGGATGAAATTTCTGATGCGGTTATTGCGCTTGCAGGCGGATTCGGAACATTGGAAGAATTTGCGGAAATGTTTGTCCAAAAACAATTAGGTTATAATAAAAAAGCCATCGTACTTTTAAATACAAACGGCTTTTATGATAATTTGATAGATTTTTTTAATAAAATTGTCGATGACAAATTCGCTAATAATTTTACAAGAAATTTAATTTATGTTGCCTCAACCCCCAAAGAAGCTATTGAATATATTAATAACTATAAAGAACCGGAATCTGCACCATCAAAACATGAAATTTATTCAAGATAATTTTATTTTCTAATATGAAATTTTATCCCCAAAACTGAAAAAACTTTATATTTAAATCCGTCCTTGTACTCATTATACACGGAAAATACCTTATATAAAAAACTCAAAATCATACTTTTATACAAAACACACTTATAATACTTATCTGGTAAAAATAATTTTAATTCATTCATTAATTTTTTGGCTTCATCTCTAGATAAACGCCAAGGACGATAAGATACAATATCAGAGCTATAAAATTCGGACTCAACCTGTTCAAATATGCCATAAGAAATTAACATTTCTCGCATAATTTTAGAATATTGGGTATAGTTATTAGAATCTTTAAAATTAGAACCTAAAATTACATAATTCTTATGCCTGTAGTAATATGCCGGGCAGTCAATATAAACTATTTTTTTAGCTAAAGCGCGACATAAAACTGTAAAAATTACATCTTCATCTCTTGAAGTTTCCATAAATCTGATATTATTATTTTTTATAAAACTCGTCTTAAATAATTTGTTCCATACGACCTTTGGAGAACTAAATATATAATTTTCGATATCTTTGGAATTAAAGACCTTGTTTACCGGTAAATTTGTGATATCACATTTTTGCACATTTCCATTTTTAAAACTGTAAAACGATTCTTCTACAAAATCACAATCAAATTTTTTGGCGGTACTATACAAAATCTCGAACATTTTTTCAGATACCCAATCATCAGAATCAACGAAACCTATATATTCACCTTGAGCTAAATCCAAAGCATTATTTCTAACAACTCCAATTCCACTATTTGATTGGTTTACTATTTTTATTCTAAAATCATCTCTTGCATACTGTTCTAATATCTGCAAAGAATTATCTGTAGAGCCGTCATTTACACATATTATCTCAATATCAGATAATGTTTGAGTAACAAGACTATCTAAACATTTAGGAAGATATTCTTCAACATTATAAACAGGTACGATGATGCTGACCTTTGGCATGAATGTGTAATCTTTCTTTATATTATTCTCATATACGAGAATAATTCTCGTATATGAGAATAATAGTAGTACAATACACATTCATTGTCAAATCAAATATAATTTTTAGATGAACAATAAAAGCTACATAAAATCTCTACTAACACTAAATAATATGACAATATCAAAACTTGCCAATATAATGAGTGAAAAATCAGGGAAAAAATATACCATAGGAAGCTTATACGGGAAATTAGCTAGAGATACTCTGACATTAAAGGAAAGCCAGATGATTGCATCGGCTATAGGTTACCATATAGAATTTGTTAAGGATAATAATACTCAATAAAATAATCAGTTATTTCAAACTGTGTATGAGATTTTTTACCTTTTTCATAATTCTTGATGCATCAGCTTTTTTTGACATAAGTTCTATTTGATTATCAATAATAACACCTAATTGTTCAACAGGGCCTTTGGTTACTTCAAATTTATCAGAAAAAACAACTTTATCCGCGAATAATGATTCGCCCGTTAAAAAATTCTTTCTGCTGATAGAAACATCGCCGTTTTTGCTTACATGTTTTTCCGCAAGAACAACCGGCTTTAAGTCAACATGGGAGTAGGAATTTGGATTTTTTGACGGCACAATTTCGTATAAACCTTTTTGACGGTCATGAGGATTATATCCGACATCCAAGTTACCTTCAAACTCCTGATTTAAATACATATAACTCTTATTGTTAAAATGAAATACACGAGGGGCATTGATAAAAATTGTCATTTGTTAATCTCCTTTTTTAAATCTTTTAACGACTGTAAAAATAAAATTTGCTATATTTTGAAAAAAAATAAAAATATTCTTAAAAAATGTAAAGAACTTATTGCCCTGTTGGCTTGATGCCATATTGCCTTTCATTTTTATGATAAAATTAAATCAATAAACAAGGAGAGATATAAAAATGGTAGAACAAGAATTAAGAGATAAATACGAGGTAGTTATAGGGCTTGAAGTTCACGCACAATTAAAAACCCAAACGAAGATATTTGCACCTGATCCAAACATTTTCGGTCAGGAGCCAAACAGTTTAACAAGTCCGATTACTCTCGGAATGCCGGGCGTTTTACCTGTTTTAAATAAAGAAGCAGTAAATATGGGAATTTTGGCCGGTTTAGCTTTGAATTGCGAAATACCTTCAAGATGCAAATTCGACAGAAAACAATATTTTTATCCTGATTTACCAAAGGGTTATCAGATATCGCAGTATGATGAACCGATTTGTGTAAACGGTCATATTGACATTAACGGGAAAAGAATCGGTATCACAAGAGCTCACCTTGAAGAAGATGCAGGCAAACTTGTTCACGCAGGAGCAAACGGACTTGCCGGTTCTATTTATTCTCTTGTAGACCTTAACAGAGCAGGGACTCCGTTACTTGAAATCGTATCAGAGCCGGATATGCGCAGTCCTCAGGAGGCAAGAGCATATATGGAAGAACTTCGTGACATTGTTCGTTATGCCGGCGTTTGCGACGGGAACCTGGAAGAGGGTTCTATGAGATGTGATGCAAACATTTCAATTATGCCAAAGGGCTCAAAAGAATACGGAACAAGAGCGGAAATCAAAA
>CACXAK010000060.1 GCA_902765655.1 uncultured bacterium
TGATGCATCGTTCATTAAAACATCGTGATTAGAATCAATACGCCCGGAAGACGCAATCAAAATTCCATCACTACCTCTGTTGGTAAGTTCTACATTACCGTTAGATCCCATGTTACCGCTTAGAATAATTCCGCTTGTTGCAAGGTTATTTACGGATGTTACACCTGTACCATGGTTCATTACAGAACCTGAAACATTTGTACCATTTACAGAAGTAAATGTAATTGAACCGTTATTTTTAGACATTGTTTTAGCAGATTTCATACTGCTCGTATTTACCAACTGTTCAAAAACGTTATCATCAAATGTACTTACAACGCCTGTTCCGCTTGCAAGCACTTTACCTGGAACATCAATTTTTGAAGATACTATATCAATATCTTTTGCGGCAAGAACCTTACCTGCAATTTTGACAACTCCATCACCTGCGTTTTTAGGATCTTTAAGGGCCGAATAATCTGCACTTGGGTTATTTTTATAATATTGATAAACAGAATTATTAGGCGTATATACACCTAACGATCCGACATTCAACACCCCGGAGGCCCCGACAATCATACCATTCGGAGAAACAAAAATTGCTCTGCCATTGTAAAAATTACCGTCACGCATTGAATTTACAACACCGTTAATACTAATTTGTTTATCAACAAGGTTTATAAATGTATTTATATCTTTTGAACCATATTTAAATATTAAATTTGCGATATCTCCTTGGCTCAAATCAAAATCCTGATACTTTCTCAAACCGATATCCGTGTTTTTTATAATTGCTGTGGGATCCAGGGTATAAGTTCCATTTTGCCCCGGAATCGGACTTCCGTTTGGGTTCGTTATATTCGTTGCAAAAGCAGAAATCATCATAGTCTGGTTTATCAGAAATAATGACGTCAATGCAGCAGAAATAAGTCTTAAAGTTCTTTTTCGGCTATTCATTTTAAGCATAACATGCCCTTAAACAATAATTTTAAGTCTGTAAATAAAATATTTTGCTATCACTCACTTATATTATTAAGAATTATTAATCAGAGGTCTTATATATAAAGAACTTTAATATTCCGTAGAAACAGTAGAATATAGCGATTGTTGCAAAAAACTGAATTGTACCGTGGACTGAGATTACCCCAAGTTTAAACAAGAAATACAAAACAGTAGCAGGAATTGCAGAAATACCAATTCTGCATAGTGTATTTTTAGGAATATTCAAATGGAAATCAGGAAGTACAACAATTGCAGAAAGAACAAAGTACAAGAAATTAGCTGTAAAAGTTGCAATCCCAACACCAACTAAACCAATTTTCGGAATGAAAATAATGTTAAGAATAACACCAACTATCCCTGATATTAATTTGATAATAAACTCTAAATGAGTTTTATTAGCCAAATGATACTGTAAAGTAGTATAATCAGTTAACCCTAGGAAAAATACCCCAAATGAAAAATAAGGAACAAGAGTACATGCTTCATGGAATTTTTCATTTGTTTTCAGCAATATAGTATAATCCATACTGTACGCCGACATTATAGCAACAAGAGGCAACGCCAATAGCATATAGTAACCCATAAATTTTGTAATAATAGGTCTTACATCAATCTTTGCTTCATACATGTTGATTACACGAGGTATAACAGCTACTGTGAGCATTGCAAATAATGGCATTAAAATAGGTAATGTTAACCCATACCCGACACCAACAAAAGCAGCTTTTGTAAAACCGCTTATTCCACCCATTATAATTTTGTTACTTTGAGTGATAATCCAAGCACTAAGCGCAGTTGCCATAACAGGCAATCCGTATTTGATGATCGGAAGAATAAATTTCCACTCTACTTTTTGGAACTTAAAAACTTTCATAATATCGCACTGAACAAACAACAAAACGTCAATTAATGAAATTGCGACACCCATACCCAAAAGAATTGAAGCCGCACCTAAATTAAAGAATTTAGCAAAAAATACAGTCAAACCAATAGTTACAAACTGATTTAGAATTGTTGTAAATGAATACGACACAGATTTTAATTGCGCGCGTAATATCTGCTGCAATAATGCTCTTATAGCAACAGGAATAATCAGAAGCAAAACCGCCATAAAATACTTAAGTGGAACATGGAAAAAAGAATACATTGCATCTTTTAGCAAAAATGAAAGCCCAAACATCAAACACATATTAATTGTCAATATAGAAACAATCATTGTCATATATTTTGGCAAATCATTTTCAAGCTGATGCGCTCTGAAAAATCTTAGCCCCGACAGACCAACCCAATCGGAGAAAATGATACATAAGAAAGATAACATCGCAATTGAAACAGAATACAAGCCATATTGCTCTGTTGAAAATAAATTTGTATATATCGGGACAGTAATAACATTCCCAAACATCCCGCATAATTTTGACGGTGCATATTTCAACATATCAGTAAATATTGCTCGCGTTTCTTTTTCTTCAAGCTCTTTATTAACTACATATTCCATATTCTTATTCCTTATAAAATTTCTCCGTATAAATCATATTCATCTGCATCTGTTATTTTAACATCCTCAATGTCTCCCGGAACAACAGATTTTGGCGATACAGCATAAACAAGTCCATCGACTTCCGGAGCATCATGCTCTGATCTTAAAATTACAGTACCTTCATCAGTGTATCCCTCTACGATACATTTTAAGGTTGTACCAATATATTTTTGGTTATTATTTAATGAAATTTCTTTTTGAAGTTCCATTAACTTTTTATATCTTTGGTGTTTAATTTTTGCACTTACTTGGGGTTTCAAAGTATCAGAATAAGTACCTTTTTCACGAGAATACTCGAAAGCACCCATTCTGTCAAACTTAACATTTTTTACAAAATTATAAAGATCTTCAAATTCTTCTTCGGTTTCGCCAGGATAACCAACAATCAAAGAAGTTCTCACCGTAACACCCGGAATTCTTTCTCTGAATTTCGAAACAAGCTTTTCATAATCCATAACAGGACGTTTCATTGCTTTTAGAACCCTCGGATGAGAATGCTGCAATGGAATATCTATATATTTGACGACCTTATCAAGATTTGCGATAGCATCTATTAATTCATCTGTCATCTGTGTCGGATATGCATACATAATTCTTATCCAGCTTAAATTATCGATTTTATTCAACTCACTTAACAATTCAGGTAATGCCTGATGCCCATACAAATCTATACCATAAGATGATGTATCCTGAGCAATAAGAACGATTTCATTAACCCCTTTGTCAGCCAGCTTCTTTGCTTCGGCAACAATATTTTTAATTGGACGCGAGACATATTTGCCTCTCAACTTCGGGATTATACAGTAACCGCATTCATAATTACACCCATCACCAATTTTTATATATGAGCTTGCGCCAACGGTAATTTGCTGTCTTTCAGCATCCTCGGGATAATTATATTTTGGACTATCCTGAATTATATCAACAAATTTACCTTGTTCAAAATTTTTCAACACTTTTATTATATCTGCAGGATTAGTAGCACCAATCATTGATGCAATCTCAGGAATTGCATTTTTTAATTCGGATTTATGTTTTTGAGGCAAACAACCGGTAACAATAATTTTTTTACCGGCATCAGCCATCTCCAAAATGCTGTCAACAGATTCTTTTTCCGCATCATGAATAAATGAGCAAGTATTTATTATAACAACATCTGCGTCATTTTCATCTAATGTAAACTTATACCCGTTTTTATCGAGTAAACCGAGCATTAACTCTGAATCTACAAGATTTTTGGCACAACCATGGTTTATCAAAGCGACTTTCATATAAATATTTTATCATCAAAACAATTTTCGCCCTTTAAATATTACGATAAATTTATAATTTTGTAGTAATATATCCCTATGAAACAAGTTGAACTTTTAGCACCGGCAAAAAATTTTGATACTGCAATAGCTGCAATAAATAGTGGTGCAGATGCAATTTATATCGGAGCGAGCGATTTTGGAGCACGAGTAAATGCTTCCAATGACCTTGAAAGCATTGAAAAACTTGTAAATTATGCTCACAAATTTTATGTCAGAGTTCACGTTACCATTAATACAATTCTTAACAATGAAGAACTTATAAAGGCAATAGAATTAATCAAAAACCTATATATTATTGGAGTAGATGCAATTATTGTTCAGGATATGGGAATAATAAAAGCAGCTATTGAAAACAAAATTCCTCCGATACAAATTCACGCCAGTACACAATGCGATAACAGTACAAAAGAAAAAGTAATATTTTTTGATAAAATGGGAATTTCTCGCGTAATTTTGGCTCGTGAACTGTCCTTATCACAAATTGAGCAGATATGTTCAAATACGAAATGCGAGATTGAAACATTTATACATGGAGCACTATGCGTTTCATACAGCGGACAATGTTATATGTCATACGCAAATGGAGGAAGAAGTGCCAACAGAGGAGAATGCGCACAACCCTGCAGAAAAAAATACTCCCTTGTTGATTCCGATGGCAAAATTTATATAGCTGACAAATATTTATTATCCCTGAAAGATTTTAATGCTTCAGAATATATAGAAAAACTTATATCCGCTAGAGTTAAATCATTCAAAATAGAAGGACGGCTTAAAGACATTAATTATGTAAGAAATGTAACACTATACTATAATAATCTAATTAATAAATATGCAAAAAGAACATCTTCAGGAAAGGTTTTTACAGAGTTTACTCCTGATATAAAAAAAACATTCAATCGCAGATATACAGATTATTTTTTAAACGGGAGAGGGGAATTTTATAATTTTGTTACACCAAAATCAATGGGGGAACATATAGGTAAAGTTACCAAAGTTACCGATAAATACATTGAAACAGACACCAAATTAAAATTAAATGTCCAGGATGGTATTTGTTTTGACAATAACGGTGAATTTTCCGGCTTTAAAATTAACAAAATTGAAGGAAACAAAATATTCCCGAACAAAATGCCTAAAATCACAAAAGAGACAAATCTATACAGAAATTTTGATTTTAAATTTAACAGGGAAATTGAATCCGCCAAAATAATAAGAAAAATTGGAGTAATTTTTGAGATATATGACAATAAAATTACTGCAAAAGACGAAGACAATAACGAAGTTACAATTAGATTTGCAAATACAGAACCGGCAAAAAATCCTGAAAAAGCAAGACAAAATTTAATTAAACAAATTGAAAAGGTCGGGAATAGTGATTTTTACGCTATTAAAACAGAAATTTACACTAAAAATATCCCGTTTATCCCTGTTTCTAAAATTAACGAAATCAGGAGAAATATACTTGATGATTTAATGAATGAAAGAATTAATAAATATAAGCGTCCCTTGCAAAAGCCACTTAAATATACAAAATTTTATCAATCGTGTCTTGATTACAGAGGAAATATATATAATGACGAAGCTACGACTTTTTACGAAAACTCAGGTTGCAGCACTTGTAATAAAGCACTGGAGGCATATCAGAATATACCACAAAACACAGAGCTGATGAGATGCAAACACTGTCTTAGATATGCAAGCGGGCTGTGTTCAAAAAAAGTTAAATTTAATAAACAGCTATACTTAATCGATGAAACAGGTAAAAAATATCCTTTAAAATTTGATTGCAAAAAATGCGAAATGGCAATATTAAAAAAATAATATATCTGATATTTAACTATCCTAAATTAAATTCGTTGTACATCTTTTTCAAATATTTAGATAATATTTTTTCATTAAGCATATTTAAAGGAATAGTTTCGTCAGAATTCTCACACGAATCTAAACCTTGATGTTTAATTTTAAAATTCAGTTTTGCAAAACCATCATAACGTATGATAAATTCGCTGAGTGCGAAACCGTTTTTCAGACAGAAAACAGATTCAATTTTATTCGAATATTGGCTCACCTCAGCATTAGGCAGTTTATACGCAAAATCTTTTTCGAACCTGAAGAACAACGGTTCAATTAATTCAGATAGTTTCTTATTATACAATCTTTCAAATAATTTAAAATGCTTATCTTTCGGTTTTACATTATCCCAATCATTAATCAGGTTTTCATTTTCAAAAGTAACATATAATTTATCATTAATCATTGCGGATTTTAAGCTGTTATTTAGAACCTTTTCAAGTTCATCAAAAGATTTAAGTCCAATTTTTGATATTCCTGAATGAATTTTTACATCTCCCATTGAAAAAGAAATTTTTTCAATAACAACCTGTGCTCCGGATACAGAAGTATCAGGCAACAGCAGATAATACTTACTTAGTCCCTGTATAACAATGTCAGTTTTACGAATATTCTTTTTAATATTTGCAGCTAATCTGTTCATCCCAACTTTTGTTTTTGATGCAGTATTAATGGTTAAAGCAATAAAAGTCCCATTTTTAATATCATTTAACTGTCTTAATTCATCGAATGCCTCATTTAATGCTTTAATTTTATAAAAACCTGTTTTTAAATTTATTGCATTCACTGAATTAAGAAAAATACTTAAAACTTTTAATCTTTTTTCTGCTGATAATACATTTAAAGCGTTTAAGACTCGATTACTAAGCATCTCAAAATAACTGTCTTTATCTACAAAATCATACACTCCGTTTTCAATACACGCCTTTACAAAATCGGAATCAATTGAAGATGAAACCACAAGAATTTTCGAATTCGGAGAATACTTTTTTATTGAAGTAATGCACTTATTAAAAACCTTTTGTTCATATTTATCCGAATCAATTAATACACAAACATAATCCTTATCACTAAAATAATTTTTTATATTGACTGCACTAACAAACGCATCAAATTTTTCTCTTTTTAAATTTGAAGCACAAGAGGATAAAAAATCTGACACCGAATTATCTTCATTAATGATTACCAAATTTTCACTCATTTGAGAATTACACCTGCAAATGTTTCTTTATACACCAATAACTACCAACTGCACCAAATAATATACTCATTGTAAACATAACAAGTATAACAAGATTTTGTGCATACAGAGGCGATGGAATCATAAAGAATTTATGCACATTATTTAAACCGTTCTGGACATAATTAAGCGGGATAACCGCCAACAACGAACCCATAAATCCGTAAAAAGCACCCTGCATAATAAACGGGAATCTAATATACCAATTATTTACACCCATTAAACGCATGATCTCTATTTCTTCTTTACGCGACTGAATGACAAGCTGAACAGTATTATTAATAATCGTAACCGTAAGCAGACCCATAATCAAAATAACAACCAAAGTTATTGTTTTTACAACGTGATTAACAAGCTCAATTTTTGCAGCCAAATCCTTTGCATAACTCATATCTTCAACTGATTTTATCGCCTTAATGTTATCAAACACACTTTCAAGATTTTCAGGATCATCGACCTTTACATGAAGCGTATCAGGCAATGGATTATCGATGTTTGGTAATTTCATTTCATTTTTCATT
>CACXAK010000061.1 GCA_902765655.1 uncultured bacterium
ATTATGCAAATAGTCAGTTTATCATCAAGCCCGATGTTTTTTCTTGCCTGCTCTTTTGAAAGAGTTGAAAATTCTTTTCTGATAGGATTACCGTTCACAACACAATTTTTGTTATTTAACTTGCCGCACTCAACCTCAAAAGCAACAGAAATACTTTTTGCAAACGGAGCAAATTTTCTTGTAACCAACCCCGGATTAGCATCACAATCATGCATCACAAAAGGAACTCCCATAGTAACAGCAGCAGCCAACACAGGAGCCGAAACATATCCGCCCGTTCCAAAAATAGCGTCCGGCTTGTACTTTATGATATAAACACAACACTTTAACCACGCAAACAACATCTGAAAAGACCATTTAAAGAAACTAAGCGTAGCTTTCCTCGGCATACCGGAACTGTTTACGGGAAGAAAAATATAATTTTTATCCGCAGTTATCGCAGCTTCCAAATTATCAGGATTCCCTACATAATAAATTTTACCGGTATCATTTTCTTCTAGCAATCCGTCAGCAACCGCAATTGCAGGATAAATATGACCTCCTGTTCCTCCGCCTGTTATAAAATATGTTTTTTTATTCATTAATTTCTGCCTTTATTTTCTTTATTCTCTGTCTTGAAATATTTAATAGAATTCCTGCCATCGATAAAAATACAATAATAGATGTCCCGCCATAACTAATAAACGGCAACGTAACACCTGTTACGGGGAACAACGAACTTGCAACAGCCATATTTAAAAATGCCTGAAATCCGAATATAAAAGTTATTCCGATTGCCAATAATTTTCCATACATATCAGGGCACCTTTTTGCAATTTTTAGCCCCCTGTGAACAAGAGCCGCAAAAAGCCCTATTATAAAAAAGCATCCCAATAACCCGAATTCCTCTGCAATTATCGAAAATATAAAGTCTGTATGGCATTCAGGCAAATAAGCCATTTTCTGAACGGATCCACCATATCCCGTACCGCTGAAACCTCCGGAAGCAAAAGCAATTAGGGACTGAATAATATTATAACCTTTCCCTTGAGCATCACTCCCCGGATTAAGCCAAATCGTAATTCTGTCCATCTGATAACCATGCAGAAGCTTCGGAATTATTGATATTATTCCAAGCCCGATTATGCCGCCGCCAATACCAAGAACAATCAGCGGGCCGCCTGCAGCAATATAAAGCGCAAGCCCGGTCGCCAACAAAATTACGACCATACTGAGATTCGGCTGTTTAAAGACAAGGAATAAAACAATCATTAAAGGAATAACAACCCGTACAATAAATTTAGAATCAAGAATCTTTACCCTATCCTTAAATGCGCTTGCAATTAACATACAAAATAACGGTTTAGCAAATTCCGACGGCTGAAGCTGCATAAATCCCAAATTCATCCAGCGTCTTGCTCCGTTGATTTCCAAACCTAAAGGGGTAAACATTACTATCCCCAACAATACAATTACAATCCATAAAAATTTTGTATTATATTTTTCCAGCCGGTGGTAATCAAAATTAGCAAAAAAGGCCAATGCCAAAAAGCCGACCGCTGCAAATATACCCTGCTTAGCCAAAAAACTGATTAATGAAACACCTTCCCTCATACATTTAGGTGCTGTTGCAGAAAATATAGCCAAAAAGCCGATAAAAACAAGAAATACAACCATTATTAGCAATGGTTTATCAGGAGCTGTCAAAATCGTATCAGATTTTTTACGCCTTTTCTTTATATTATTTGACTCCAAAAGCGGATTATTGAACTTTTGATAAGACATATTCTCTGAATACCTCGCCTCTGTGTTCGTATGAGTTAAACATATCAAAGCTTGCACATGCAGGAGATAACAAAACAACATCCGGCTTTAGTTCTATCCCTTTGTCAATTGCACTTTGAAGCGTTTGTTCCCTTATAATATTTTTAAATCCATATTTTATGAGATTCTGCTCAAATCTTTCTGTTGCTTCACCAATAAGTATAACTGTTGAAATATGCTTATTCACGGAATCACAAAATTCTTTTAAATCAGTATTCTTATCTCTGCCGCCTGCAATCAAAACAACATCCTGATTATTAAAAGAATTTATTGCAACAATTGAAGCCTCAGGATTCGTTGCTTTTGAATCATTATAAAAAGTAATCCCGTCTTTTTGTGCAATTTTTTCTAAACGATGAGCAGGCGCCTTAAACTCCATAATCGCTGATTTTATAGTTTCATTATCTATACCCGTTAATTTTGCACAAATTACAGCGCACTCAATATTTTGGTAATTGTGCTCCCCAATAAGCGGACAATCACTTAATTTTATGATTTCTTCTTTTGTACCGTTTTGTTTATATATAATAAAGCCATTTTCGGTATAACAGCAATTTTGTCCAACATCACTCCCAAACATAAATACATTGGCTTTAACTTCTTTTGAAAACTCCAAAAGTTTTGGATCCTTAGCATTTAAAATGCAATATTGAGCCGTTTGCGGATCTCTGAAAACCCTCGCTTTAGCATTAAAATAATTTTCAAGACCATTGTGCCAGTCAATATGGTCCGGGGTAAAATTAGTCCAAACTGCAATATACGGCTTTAATGAAGTACTCATATCAAGCTGAAACGAACTCGCTTCGCAAACAAAATAATCTAAATTTTCATCAGCAACCGTACATGGAGGAGTACCAATGTTACCACACGCTTCTGTTTTTAATTTTTTACTTAAAATATGCTGAGTAAGGGAAGTTGTCGTTGTTTTCCCATTTGTACCCGTTATTATAATAAATGGAATATCACACTCTCTGTAAGCAAGTTCAAGCTCAGAGATAACAGGGATTTGCTCTGCACGCACCCTCTTAATTATCTGACTATGCGGGGATATTCCGGGACTTGTAACAGCAATATCTGATTTTTTAATAAATTCATCACTGTGTCCGCCATATTCAACATGAACACCCAAATCTTCAAGCATTTTTGCATTATCAGATTGTTCTTTTGTAGTAATATCATTATATTCTGTCAAATATACGTCAGCACCATGCTTCTTTGCAAACTTTGCAGCAGCAATCCCGCTTTTTGATAACCCCAAAACAAGAACTTTTTTACCTCTAACGCTCATTACAAAATCCCCTTACTGAATAATTCATACAAAACAACCGCAATTGCAGAAAATACAAGTGATACAACAGAAAAGACAATAACGACCTTCTTTTCACTCCACCCCAATAATTCGAAATGATGATGAATCGGTGCCATTTTAAAAACTCTTTTCCCCGTTGTTTTGAAACTTGTCACCTGAATAATAACAGATAAAGTTTCCATCACAAAAACTGCGCCAAAAAATATAAGCAAAAATTCGAATTTACCTAAAACCGCTAAAGTTCCAAGCAATCCCCCAATCGCCAATGAGCCGGTATCTCCCATAAACACCTGTGCTTTTGGTTTGTTATACTGCAAAAATGCAATCAATGCACCGGCAACGGTGGCAGAAATAATTGCCAAATCCTTTTCTCCTGATAAAAGAGCAATAATTGAGCAAGCAATAAAAGCACTCACCCCGCATCCGGCAGCAAGCCCATCCAATCCGTCAGTCAAATTGTAAGCATTTGAAGCTCCTGTAATAATAAAAACCGCAAAGACAGGGTATAACCAGCCCAAATTTATAACCCAACTACCTATCGAAAAATTTGTAGCTTCCGGATGAGATATAACAAGAGCAATAGTAGGCAAAAGAGCAATCGCAATCTGTCTAAATAATTTCCCGCGCGGAGTCAAACCATCATTACCTTTCCCCTTAATTTTTATGTAATCATCCTGAAAGCCGGCAAGAGTATAAAAGAACAATGTTATTATGGTAATCAGCGCAACTGTTGACATTTCTCTTGCAAGAGACAACGCTATTACAGAAGCCATAATTATTGCGGCAATAATAAATACTCCCCCCGTTGTCGGAGTTCCCTGTTTTTGAGCATGATTTTCAGGAGCAACATCTTTTACATATTGACCAATCATTTTTTTCTTCAACAAATCTATATACGGCACCCCGAATAACGAGCATAATATTAACCCTAAAAGGAATGCTACCGCAACCATTATCATTTTTATATATCCCTCACTTTTTTATTATTTCCAATATTTCTTCTAATTGCATAGCCCTTGAGGCCTTTAAAAATATTGTATTACTCTTATCTAAATTTTCAACAATGTAAACTGCTGCCTGTTTATTGTCATCAAAGTATTTTACACTAAATCCACTGTTTTCAAGGACTTTACCAATTTCAGCAGCTAAATTCCCTATCAACAGATATTTAACATTTTTATCAAACTTTGATAAATAAATACCTACATCGGCATGTAACTTCTTCTCTTCATCCCCAAGCTCTGCCATATTCCCAAGAACAACAACAGGATTCGGGTACAGTTCAACAAAAGCTTTCACAGAAGCCATCATTGATTCCGGATTAGCATTATAACTGTCATTTATAAATCTGAACCCTTTAATATTTTCAACTTCCCATCTCTTTTCAATAGGACGATATGTCTTTAATCCCTGAGCAATGTCCTCAGGACTCATACCGACTTTTAAACCGACATTTATTGCAGACAGAGAATTTTCAATATTATAATCGCCCTCAACATTTAATTCATATTCAAAACCATTATATTCAAACTTTGTATACGACGGTTTCTTTTCAAGAATTTCAACATCATTAACCGAATAAAATATTCTCTCGCCACCAAATTTAAGATGTTTCTTTGTTATATCCTGATTTAATGCAATGAATGTACCATTTTGATTTAAGCCGTTTGCGATTTCACACTTTGCTATTGCTATATTATCTAATGACCCAAGCCGCCCTACATGTGCACTCCCGCAATTTGTTACTATTGCATAATCCGGCTTAAGATGGGTAGTAATCAAGTCAATCTCACCAAGCCCTCTCATCCCCATTTCAACAATCAGCATTTGAGTATCCTCAGCCATAGACAACACAGTTTGGCAAAAACCGATTTCATTATTGTGATTTGAAAAGGTTTTATGAGTTCTGAATTTATAATTTAAAACCGCATAAACCATTTCTTTGGTTGTAGTTTTACCTGAGCTGCCTGTTACACCGATAACAACAGGATTAATTTTTTCGCGGTAATATTGCGCAATTTTTAAATAAGCTTCTTTAGTATCTTCAACCTGTAAAACTAAATCAGCACCCTCATAAACTTTGTTTTGAGATGTAAAATATGCTTTTGCGCCTTTATCAATTGCATTTTCTATAAATTTTTCACCGTCAAATGATTGACCTTTGATCGGCAAATAAATATCATTTGAGGTAATAGTACGTGTATCAGTTGAAATTGAAAAATCTTTTTCAATTCCGTTATCTTTTAAAATTTTCGCTCCCGTTGCTTCAATTAATTCTTCTTTGTCAAACATAAGACTATATTACTGCAAACATTTTTCAGGTGCAATTATATTAAATAAGGCAGTAAGGCACTAAGATACTAAGCCACTAAGGGATTAAAGTGTAAGTTGGAATTTCTACCCAACATTGGGCGCAAATCCAACTTACAAATTAATTCATATAATGAACTTAACGACTTATCGGACTTATCCGACTATCCCGCCCATCTTCTTAGTGCCCTACTGCTTTAGTGTCTTAATGCTTCATTATTAACAAATATTAAAATAGCTTGACAATAATGTATCAGCGGGTAATAATTACAATACGTAATACTCGGGCAATCGTTAATAAAACCTTTACACTAGCTTATTCAAAGGTTACGAACCCACAAATGAAAGGACAAAACATGTACGCAATTGTAGAAACAGGCGGGAAACAGTATCAGGTAGAAGAAGGACGCTACGTTGATATTGAAAAATTAGAAGGCGATGTTGATGCAAAAGTTACTTTTGACAATATTGTTATGATTGTTAACGGTAAGAAATCAAAAGTAGGTCAACCTTATGTATCAGGTGCTTCAGTAGAAGGAAAAATCCTTAAACAAGATAAAGCTAAAAAAATTATTGTTTTCAAACAAAGACCTAAAAAAGGTTACAGAAAAAAACAAGGTCACAGACAAGAATTTACAAGAGTAATGATTTCTAAAATCAGAACTTCAGCTAAAAAATCTTCTAAAGAAGAATCAACAGAAGCAGCAGAATAATTAAAAGAATAACATAAGGAGAATATAAAAATGGCACATAAGAAAGGTATGGGATCCACCAGAAACGGACGTGACTCAGAAGCAAAGCGCTTAGGAGTTAAAAAATTCGGTGGTGAAACAGTTAAAGCAGGTAACATACTTGTTCGTCAAAGAGGAACAAAAATTCATCCGGGCAACAATGTAGGTATCGGTTCTGATGATACATTATATGCATTGATTGACGGACAGGTTAAATTTGAACCGCACAGACGTGACAGAAAACAAGTTTCAGTTTACTCTGCGTAATTAATATTAAAATAAGGCCATCCAAATTTTTCTTTGTTATAATATCATGAATTATTTTTCTGCATTTTTCACTTTTTTTATTGTGAAGTAAATTTTTATATTCTGAGTCGATAAATTCTTTCATTTTATTTTCATTATTCACTATCTCATTTATTAAATAATCATTTATTTTCATATCAAGAAGTTTTTTAGCATCGTCGCTTTCATTTTCTTTATCTATTACATTATTT
>CACXAK010000062.1 GCA_902765655.1 uncultured bacterium
TCTTTTATAAATTTATATAAATTAATTCCGTTATCATCATATATATGCTCTTTTGCATTCTCGGGTAAAATTAATTCTCCTGAATCTGCTTTTTCAATTTCATACCAATCACCTTTATATAAAATTCGCATAACACTTTTTGAAGGCATATATATATCATCAAATTCGTTATCTAAAAGAACTTTACCTTCAAAATTCATCACCCCGTATTTATAGTTTTTATATGTCAGAAACATTTTCCCAAACAATAAATCTATTTTTTGGTATTTATGCGGAATAATTATTTTACCATACTCATCATACAAACCAAAATCATTTGAGTTCCCGAGTTTTGCATATTTGCCCATAATTCTGTCGGTATGGCGATACTTTGGCGCAACAATAATATTCCCTTTTTCATCAGTTAATCCGTATTTATTATTTTTTGCCTGCACAAGCCAGCTGTGATAACCTACTCGAACCATTTTTTTGTATATTGCATCAGTTAAAACCGCTCCATTCTCATCTTTTAAACCCCATTTATCTTTTACCTGATATAATATAACATCATCATTTGTAAAACCCTTTGACGGATTTACAAGAGCCAATGCAGACGAACACGATAAAAATACTATACAAAAAATAACCAACAATTTTTTCATACACTTATTATAGCAAAAAAAATTTTTATGATTTTTATATAAGTATGATAATAAATAAATTAGCCCAATGCGTAAAGATTCCTCTTGATATATCAAGAGGTTCAGCAATAGAAAGACAAAAAAAAGCTCAGGATTTTTCATTAAAAATATATGAAAATTTAATGGAAGATTTTAAAGATAATTATTCAATAATGAAATATTCCGAGCTGGAAAATCGCATAAACAAAACTATTCCCGACAAAAATTTTAAAGTTATAGTAAAAGAGTTAAGTGAAGAAAAAGCAGCAGAATCAGAATGTAATGCCCTATGCCAGATATTGTATAATAACAATCATCAGGCACAGGCACATTCCATTGATATCCCCGGGATTAATCACACAATAAGAGCAATTCACCTCCCTGAAGTTTTACACGAAATTGTTCATATAGCAGATAATATGTTCAATCCAAAATTGATAGCAAGAGATCAAAAAATTAATATGAAAAATCTTAATACAAAAAAATACGAAGATTTTTATGACAATCATTATTATTGCGGGGAATTTATTGAGACAAAAAGAGATAAAAAAGATGTTCTTAAAATAATAGAAAACAAAACAAGAAAATTTTTAAAAGGTCTGAATATATCAGATAAAATAGACTATATACAAGATATGCGCTATTCGCTTATGTCAGAAATCAATGCATACAAATTCCAGGTAAAAACAGCTACAAAACTCAAAGAAAACGGATTTATGATAAAAGATTATGAATTTGATGACATGAGCGAAATAGGTCTTTACGAAGATAAAATCAAACTTTTAAAAAATCTTGCCCTTGAATATATAAGCAAAGAACGGGCGCAACATAAAAGTAAAATAAGAAGAAAAAAATAAAATCCTGCATTATTATTTATGAATTTATTTTACTTAATTCTGTTTTTAAAGCGGGAACTGAAATTGAAAGAGTTTTATAATTTTTTAGGGCTTTTTGCAAATATTGGTGATACTCAACATTATTCCCTTCCAAAGACCTTAAACGTCCGAGAATATAATAAATGTCCCCATTTTCACCGCAATTATCCAGTGCATATTCCAATATATCATATGCCTGCTCATAATTTCCGTTTTTAATTAATATTTTTGAATAAATCTTGTATGCCTCAATATCTGCAGGATTAAGCTCTATTGTTTTAAATAAATTATTTAATGCACTCTCAGAATCACCGTTTTCATAATCCAATACCGCTAGATTATAATATGCCCAACTGTAATCAGGAGAAATACTCAAAACATTTGTAAATTCACTCCTTGCACCATCACTATCCCCAATATCTTTATAAATATTACCAAGATAAAAATGCGCATATATATCATCAGGATTCAAATCTATTGTTTTTTGAAAATATTCAATTGCCTGAATATATTCTTTCATTTTAAAATACACAAGCCCCAAATTAAAATAAGAATTTGAGTCCTCATTATCAGTTAAGATTACTTTTTCAAAACATTTTATCGCAGTTTGAAATTCCTGCAAATCAGTACACACGAGCCCTAAATTATAAATTGCATCGACAGCTTCCGGCTCTATTTCAATTGCCTTTTGATAACACTCTTTTGCCTTTTTGAAATTTTTTAATTTCTCATACACAATTCCCATGTTATAAAATATACCGCTATCATTTGTATAAACTTTTGAAATATATATAAGATTTTTAAGTGCTTCTTCATTAAAGCCGCAATCAGTCAACAAAACAGCAAGCTGCCTTCGCGCCTGAAAATTTTGGCTGTCTTCCCGCAATAAATTTTGCAATTCTTCTATTTTATCAATTTTTGACATAATTTTAACAATACCGGATTATTTATATAACCGGGACATCAACAGGTTCCATAAGCTGAACATTGATTATATCACCCTGATAAATTTTTACATCAGCACCTTTTTTGATAGCATCAGCAACACTTCCGTACACAAAATAACCCGCAGTTCCAAATGCGCCTCCAAGCGCCGCAAAAGGTACGATTACATATTTAAAACCATTATCTGTAACATTTTCGCCCCAATTTATTGCTTTTTTTGTTATATTCCCTGATTTTTTGCATGTTTGAACCCAGGCATCTTTATAACCTCTTGTTGTTGTAATTCCGCCATCATATGTTAAATCAGATCTGCCCGTGATCCCAAGACTCAAAGGAATCTGCCTGCCATTAGGAGTAACTACATGGTCAAAATCCAAATATAATACAGCCCCTTTTGATAATCTTTTTGCAGGAATAATCCCTTTCACTGAACCTCTGACAATTGACCCCATCGGTAAAATTACATCATTTGTTTCATCAGCTTTTTGATCAGTTAAAAGCATTGCTTTAAATTCATTGCCGGTTGTAACATATGCAGTATCAACCGAATTCAATATTTTTAAAGATAAAGTTGTACCCGCAGGAATACGCTTTGTTTTTGCATTTCCACTAAACGGCGCAGCCATAGCAATCTGCATTGTAAACAATAAACTCAAAATAACAGCAAATATTTTTTTCATTATAAATCTCCTCTATTTATCATCATATTATCACATCGAAATAATTTTGTTAAATCGGTTAAGTATTGGTAATATTTCAACTAATAAAAAACAGCCATACATTCATGGCTGTTCTTTATTTATAATAATTATACTTTTAATTGGCTGCATTAGGGCTTTTGTATTCGATACCCATTTCTTTTAAAGTTTTAATAAAATTCTCTGCGCACAATCTTTGTGCTTCAGGAGGAACGATTCTCAAAATTTCAACAGTTTTAGAAATAATCGGATCTTTATCATACCATCTGTTATTTGCATTTACCGGTTTCACCATTGCATAAAATTTATCAATAGTTTCTTTTGAAACTTTTTCTTCAATTTTTTGCAAAAAAATCTCTGCCTGCGCCTTTAGCTCAGTTTGATAATTTCTTAATAATTCAATTACTTCTAACAATAACGGGTCGTGATCATACCAACGTTTATAAGTAGGACTCATTATGTTCTGCCTCCGTCAGGTTAAGGGAATCGTCATTTCTTCTTTCTATCTTCCCTCCCAACAATCTTATCTTATTCTCAAAATTTTCGTATCCTCTATCTATATGATGTATTTTTTCAACGATAGACTCACCGTCTGCCATCAACGCAGCAACAACAAGAGCTGCTCCGGCTCTTAAATCACTTGCCGTAAGATTTGTTCCGGAAAGCTTTTTCACACCTTTTATTATTGCGTGATTTCTGTCCTGATGAATATCAGCACCCATTCTGTTCAAATCAGGTACCTGCATAAAACGATTTTCATACAAACTTTCGGTGATAATACCAACACCATTCGCCGTAGTCAATAAAGCCATAGCCATTGACTGCAAATCTGTCGGGAAACCGGGATAGGGTTGAGTTATAAAATTAATAGAATTCAATCTGTTTTTACAGCTGACTTCCATTGATGTAGGATCCAAAAGTTTAATATTTGCGCCCATTTTCAATAATTTATTCGTAAAGAAAGTCAAATGAGCAGGATAAATATTTCTTATAATACCTTTACCTTTTGTGGCAATAATCGCGGTCATATAAGTCCCGGCTTCAATGCGGTCAGGAATTGTAGTGTACTCAATTGAATGCAAATGATCGGGTTTTACGCCATTAATTATAATTTCGGAAGTCCCTGCACCGTTTACATCCGCACCCATTGTATTTAAGAAATTGGCCAAATCAATAATTTCCGGTTCCTGTGCAGCATTTTGAATCCTTGTAGAACCCTCTGCCAAAACAGAAGCCAACATTATATTTTCTGTTGCTCCGACCGAAGGAATATCAAGATAAACCTCAGCCCCTGTCAATTTATTAGCTTTCGCAATTACATAACCGTTTTCTATTTTAATTTTTGCACCAAGTGCTTCAAGACCTTTGATGTGAAAATCAACTCGCCTTTCACCAATTGCACATCCGCCCGGCATCGCAACTTTTGCCTCTTTACAACGTGATACCAATGCACCCAAAACAACAAAGGATGCACGCATTTTACTCACAAGCTCATAAGTCGCGGTTACACTTGTTAGTTCAGTCGCATCAATTACAACCGATTTTTCTTTTCTGTTATAATCAATCTTTGCTCCAAGCTGCTCTACAACTTTAAGCATTATATCAACATCGGTTAATTCAGGAACATTATAAATTTTTGTAGAACCTTTAACAAGCAGCGCAGCTGCAATGAGCTTTAGTACAGAATTTTTTGCTCCGCCAATCTGTACTTCACCTTTTAACGATACTCCGCCTTTTATATAAAACTTTTGTGCCAATTCTGCCTCCAAAAGAAATTATTCACATATCTCACAATATATCATAATACAATCTTACTAATTTAATGTAAATAAATTACAATATGTAAAGATATTTATATGATATAAAATCAAAATTAATGCATTTTATTTTACAACATCATTAATGTCGGGGCTTTGCTCAACATAAGCACCTAGCTGTTTTGATGCCTGACGATACGCATTAATGGTATTGGAACCACCTAAACAGCCCCCCGGACAAGCCATAACTTCTATAAGATTTCCAAGTTCACACTTACCATTTTTGGCAAATTTCTTCAAATCTCTGATTGCAGCCTTATCAAGCCCGTTGATTACATAAGGAGCCGCCTTATCTTTTTCATCAAGTAATGCATTAACTGCCTGAGCAACACCGCCTGTCAATGCAAAATTTCTTGCCTGAGCTGATGATTCTTTCTCAAATCCTGATTCTTCACACTGCCCGACCTGAATATTTAATGCTACAAACCAGGCTCCTAATTCTTCAAAACTTAAAACATAATCTATATTCGGATTTTTGCTTGCTTCGGTACGTTTTGCAACACACGGGCTGAAAAATACAGTTACATAATCAGGATGCTCATTTTTTACAATTTCCGCCGTATAATATGCAGGAGTTTTTGTAGTTGAACGATACTGATTGATTTCAGGAATATGCTTATCAACCAATTCGTTATAAGCAGCACAGCACGAAGTAGTCATAAACGGCGCACCGCCTTCTTTTACTCTTTCTTTAAATTCGGCAGATTCATTTTTTGTTGTAATATCAGCACCCAGCGCAACTTCTAACACATCAGCAAAACCAAGTTCTAATATACCCTGTTTTAATTGAGCCGGAGTACAAGGCAGCTGACCCATAATTGCAGGTGCAAGCATCGCAACAACTTTTTTGCCTTCTTTTATATTTCTCAGAATATCAATAATCTGACTTTTTTTATGAACGGCGCCAAAAGGACAGGCACTTACGCATTTCCCACATGAAATACATTTTTCATTATCAATCTTTGTTAATCCGTCTTCATCTTTTGCTATTGCTCCAACAGGACAAGCGTTTTCACAAGGAACAATGATTTTGGTTATTGCCTGAAACGGGCAAACCTGAGCACATAACCCGCAGCTTTTACATTTAGACTGATCTATTCTTGATTTCCCGTTTTCAACTTTTATTGCCCCAAATTTACATGCACTTTCACAAGGTCTGGCAACGCATCCCTGACACAAGTCAGTAACGTGAATTCTTGCTGGGACACATTCATTACACGCCGTTTGCAAAAGAGTTAACGGATGAGCTTCCGGCTTCTGTCTTTTTGTTGCTTTTTGGGCAAGATCTGATAATAGTTCATAATCTTTTGCTTCTTCTATATCAAACCCCAAGCCAGCAATAACTCTGTCTCTTAATATCGCGCGTTCCTTATGAATACAACATCTGTATGGGACTTCACTCCCCTGCGGGCGCATATCGTACGGTATCATTCTTACATCCTCAGCATAATTATCTCCAAGATATGCACGAATAAGTCTTACCAATATTTCACGTTTCAAATGTGATGTTTGCTTATTAGGGGTATTTATACTCATTTTCAAATCCTTCTTACTATTCTACTTATTTCAATTATCTCATGAAAATATTTTTTTACAAATCATTCATAAAAAAAGCCAT